>PLGM01000018.1 GCA_003139795.1 Acidobacteriaceae bacterium
AAGTTTACCTTTCATCATCGTCTGGCATCTCCAGTCGCGCCTTGGGAACGGCTCAAGATCGGCGGCGGCACCCCGCCCATCTTGACGCGGCACGGCTGGTTGATCGTTTACCACGGTGTCAGCGAAATCGAGCAGCCTGACTCAAACAGGCATATGCTGCGCTATTCGGCGGGAGTAATGATCTTTTCCAAAGAGCATCCGCTCGTAATTAACTACCGTTCGCCGGAACCTGTGTTAACGCCGACGCTTCCACAGGAACGCGATGGGACTGTTGACAATGTTGTTTTCCCCACGGGTATCGACCGGCGCGACGATCTTGGAACCCCAGATCGCTTCGACGTCTACTACGGGATGGCGGACAATCGGATTGGTGTCGCGCGCCTTGACTTGCCGGAACAGATTCCGGCAGAGGCAGTCGCGGATGCGCCTGAGGGAAAGGTATAGATCGCGGGTTATTGTGGAATGAACAAGTTGAAGGTACCCCCTTCGAATAGGCTGGCGGAAGGAATGCTGATGAAGAAAGCAACTGGGATCACCTGCGCATTTCTGGATGTTGGTGATGTTCTACTCACCGATGGCTGGGATCATCTGGCTCGCAAGCAGGCTGCGAAGCACTTCAAGCTGGAGTGGGCTGAGATGGAAGCTCGTCATCAGTTGACCTTCGAGGTCTTCGAGGTTGGAAGACTGACCCTCGAAGGATATTTGAATCTGGTTGTCTTCTATAAGAAACGGAGCTTCACGCGCAATCAGTTTCGGCAGTTTATGTTTGCGCAGTCAAAGCCCTTTCCAGAGATGATCGATTTAGTGATTCAACTCAAGCAAAATCTGGGATTGAAGATTGTGATTGTGAGCAACGAATCTCGTGAGATGAATGCATTTCGGAGCAGCAAGTTCGGCCTCGATAAGTTGTCGGACTGCTTCATATCCTCCAGCTTCGTTCACATGCGCAAACCTGACGTGGAGATTTACCAGCTTGCTCTGGATTTGGCTCAGGTGTGGCCCGAAAATGCAATCTTTATTGACAATACACCGATGTTTATTCAGATTGCTGAGAGCCTGGGAATTCAAGGCATTCTTCACACCGACTGCAAATCTACACGCGCCAAGCTGTCCCATCTCGGCCTGAAAGCCGAATGAACCGTGGGATGTAAGGCTCGCTAAGTCTTGGTAGTGCGCTCTGCATTAGATGCTCCGGTGGCTCGCCTTGTCTTTCCTCCTGCTTCTAGTCTAGGCATGAGGACCTTTTGCATTCAGAAGTCTTCGCGCCTGCACGCGTTCCTCAGCAATAAAGAGAATCTTCGGCTGAGACAAGTTTGGAGCGCCACGAGCCCTTATCATTCAGTCTTTCAGCATTCGCCGAAGGCTCTCAGGCAAAGTCAGGATTGACTTGGACTTCTTGCCTGCCGCAATTCCTTAACTACGAGGCTAATGAAGTTCGCCTGTTCGTTGAACGCTGATACGATACCCCAATCCAGTCAATTTCATCGCAGTTTGGAAACCACATCCGCGCTCGTGATCTTGTAGTTCTGATATTGAATCGTTAATACTGCGTTTCCCCCAAACCGGATCTTGGTGATGCTATGGTTCCGTGCAGGGAGCCAGAAGTCTCCCACTTTCATGTAAACTTCGTCGATTTCGCTGTGCTTCGTCCAGAACGAAGGATTCTTGGCGGGTTGGGCCTCTAACCGGGTTACAGCAAAGTCCTCAGCCTCCACCCAGATTCGGCCGCTGAATAGGAACTCTCCCTTCGTTCTTGGCTTCACGCTGAGAATATACATGGAGCCAGAGGGCTTACTGTCGTATCCGACCAGAGTGAAATCATAATTGTCCCTGTTCAGAGCCGTGCGCTTTTGAGCCTCCACACCGAGGGCATCTTCTTCGGCCTGTAAGAGCTTCTTGAATACAGTGCCGATAATCAGTTTCGATCCAGTGGAAGATCGAATCGTGAATTCTTTCGTTCCGGGTGATTGGTACTTTAGGTCCACGACCATCTCCGCGCTGCGAGTGCCCGCAAAACCGTGGTATTGCAACAGGTAATTTCTTGTTCCCCGGTAGGCATGCAGGGCATGAGCGCGCTCGAGGTTCATTGCTAGAAGGTTGTCTACGACTTGTTCTCCGCTGAGCGGAGCGTTCCCAAACGCAGTGGAAGCACCGGATTGCTGTGAACTTGCGCGCACTGGTAGCCATGGAGAGACCAGAAGCACAGCGATAAACAGGCTAACGGGGAACGGTCCCCGTGCTCTTGTCGCGACGCGTCTTCTGTCTTCTTTTCCATGAAATCTCATAGCGCCACCTTCTTCGAGTCAAACCCGTCAAGTGCTGACCTGCAGACAGGATCGTCGTCCTCAATATCTCAAGCCATGCTCCGAGGCCATTTTTGTTGAGCAATGATGAGGTGGTGGCCCCGTCGGCATTAATTCTGCAATTGCCGGTGCTTCTCATCATCGTGTTAGAACTTAGATCGCCCGCTCACCGTAGCGTGACCATTTTTCTCCTGGTTGCAATGGAGCAATATGATCGATCGCGGATTGACCCAGTAGCTCGAACCGTCCACGCGAGCCGCTTTTTCTCCTTCGACGATGTCGCCCGGGGCGGGGAGAGAGGTGTCCATGAAGCGAAACCAGCCCCCATTTGCGCCGGCAGCGACGGGCGGAAGAGCAAACTGCAATGGCTTCCAATATGCATTAATCGCGATGTAACGCATCTGGGTGCCAGCGAGATTATGCAGAGACAACGCGAGGCTATGTGAGCTGCTACCCCAGTCTGGCTTTCCAATTTCNNTGGATCATCTGCCGCACGAAGCGCAGAACATCGACATTGGTCTGGCAAAGGCCCCAATCGAACCAGCTGGTTTCGTTATTCTGGCAATATGCATTGTTGTTCCCGAGCTGGGTGCGGCACACTTCATCGCCCATGAGCAACATCGGCGTCCCAACGGAGAGCAGAGTGAGAGCGAGAAGATTCCTGACCTGCCGCATCCGTAATTGGTGAATTTCGGAACAGTCAGTTGGACCTTCGAGCCCGCAATTCCAGCTCAGGTTCGCGTCTGCCCCATCCCGATTTGACTCACGGTTCGCCGCGTTGCGCTTCACGTCGTACGAGACAAGA
>PLGM01000145.1 GCA_003139795.1 Acidobacteriaceae bacterium
CTATTATGCGAGACTCAGTAAGTAGACAATTCAATGAAGTGGTCCGACGCTTCTGGCCATCATGATTCGAGCGCATCGACGTCAACCGAGACGGAGAGATCATTCACTCCGCCTCCCTGAATCAGGCCGTGAAGAGGACTTACGTCGCCGTAGTCCCGGCCCCAGGCGAGCGTCACGTGACCATTGGAGGGGATAAGGTTGTTGGTTGGATCGAGGTCAATCCAGCCGATTCCGGGACAATAAGCAGAAACCCACGCATGGGATGCATCGGCGCCGACCAGTCTCGGCTGCCCTGGAGGCGGATGAGTTCGAATGTATCCACTGACATAGCGCGCCGACAGGTTCAGGGAACGGAGGCAGGCAATTTGAAAATGCGCAAAATCCTGGCACACGCCTCGACGTTTTCGAAAGACCTCCTCGGTAGTCGTGCGGACATTGGTGACTTTGGAGTCAAAGCGAAAGTCCTTGTGGATACGTGCGGTGAGATCGAGAAGCCCCTCCCGCATCGGCCGCCGGGGAGGAAACGACTGCAAGGCATATGAGGCAAACTCCGGCCGCAACTTGATGCGCGTCGACTCAAATCTAAACTGATAGGCTTCGAGTCCCGCGGGGCTTTGATCTGTGGGGAGAAGTCTGACTGCTTCTTCCCACGGGAGCGAATCTTGCTGCCCTGATGTTACGCCGTCGTCCATTTTCACTTCGCTCCGCGCTTCCACGACCAGTTCCTTGTGCGGTTCCTGCACCGTAAAGAAGTAGAGGAGGTTTCCAAAATAGTCGATCCTCTCGGTCAGTGTAGCCGGGGTTGGCTGGACGTGCAGTTCGCTCTGTGTCAACTGCTGGCGAGGCAGGGATCGCGGCTTGAGGCACGCCACATGCTTTCCAAGCGAGACCGGATGCCTGTACCTGCAGGTGGTTCGATGAACGATTCTGTAGATCATAGGCCTATCGTGATCGGCAACGTGCGAGCGTGGCTGAAGTACCTGCTCGATAGATTATTTGACCATGAAAAAAGGAGTAGTTCCAAACCTCTGAGGAAACTCTCAAGGCGGGAAAGACCATCGACGTCATTGGCAGTGGTTGCGGCGCCCGGCAGCGGGTAACTCAGTCTTTGCAGATCGAAAGTGCGTAACAAGACCAAGGCACGGCGCATTGCGTTCAAGTCATCGGGCAGGTGTCGAGGGAGTTGTTGATAGAGATGCACGAGATGGTTCAATTGAAAGTCCAAAGACCGGGGATTGCTCTCATCCGCAAATAACACATCCAGCACCGCCAGCGGCTGGAGGGTGGTGTAGTAGCGCGAACGGTAGGTCATGGAGCTGTCGGCAACTTCAAGTAAACACTCAAGGAGCGGCCAATCCTGTTCACCGAGCGGCGTAGTGATCTCGCGAAGTTGCCTGGTGAGATAGATTGCGCGCTCGAGACGCCGTCCAATACTCATGAACAACCAGCCCAATCCGCGGTTGATGTTTTCGCGCTCCATTCCGGAAAATGCAGAAAGAAATTCCAGGCAACCGGTCAACATCGCAGGATACTCGAGAAATGGCGTTCCAGGCTCACTCCGGATTGAGTCCCGGAGTTGGCCTATTAGAAACCCCATATCGGACGATAGCCGTTCCCTCACGCTGCCGCCAACACGTGACACCTCGGACAGTGTTGAAACCAGACTGTCGGTTCGTCTCGTGTCGGAAATCAAAGAGATCAATTCTTGTTCCAATTCCAGCGAAGTCGTGGGCTTTTTTTTCGTCTTTCGCAACTTGCTTTGACGTGTCTCAAGACAGCTATGGAGCTGGATCAGGCACCCGAGCTCAGCCTGATTGGCGCGCCGCACACGCGAGATCAAGGAGCGCACGATTCGCGCTAAGGATTCGGCCCGCTCGACATATCGTCCCAACCAAAACACATTATCCGCAACGCTGCTTGGCACACCGGGCGACTCACGGCGCAAAGCAACCGGCTCATTGCGAGGGCGAAGCATGCTGAACGTATCTACTGGGCTGTCCCAAAGTACCCAAGCGTCCTTGCTGTGTCCGCCCCTTTGCATGGAGACAACAGATCCCTCCATTTCCGCAACGCGCACCAATCCCCCGGGAATCGCAGTCCACCCATTACCGGTGTTGAGCACGTATGTTCGCAGCACAACGCTGCGTGAATAAAGGTTCCCGTCGTCCCAAACGGGCGCATGAGACAAAGCGATCTGCTCTTGTGCCACATACTCGTGAGGGCGTGTTCGCAATTGCTTGGCAAGCTTGCCCTTTTCGCCCTGCTCAAGTTCGGCTCCGAATACCGGCTCCATGCCACGCGATGGAAACGCCGGCTTCACCACGACGGAATCGAGATGGTTGAGAACCCAGTCGAGCGCGGACGGCTGGCCGCACCACCAGGTCGCGACGGACGGAAGTTTCAGTTTCTCTCCAGTCAGGTATCTTGAAAGACCGGGAAGGAAAGGCATGATCGCGGCGGTCTCAATGAGGCCACTGCCCAATGCATTTGCAACCTTTACGTTTCCTGCGACGATTGCGTCGACCAGGCCCGGCACGCCGAGCAGGGAATCGCTCCTCAACTCGAGAGGATCGCAAAAGCTATCGTCCACCCGGCGCAAGATCACATGAACTTGCTCCAACCCATCGACGGTCTTGAGAAATACGCAACGGTCGCGCACCGTCAGATCGGCTCCCTGAACCAGGGTGAATCCGAGGTATCGCGCCATATACGAGTGTTCGAAGTAGGTCTCGTTGAACGGACCGGGGGTCAGGAGCACGATGCGCGGATTGTTGCACTCGGCCAGGGCGGTTAATGCTTCACGCTGGGCACGGAAGAAAGGAGCAAGGCGCAACACGTTTGAGTTACGAAAGAGGTCGGGTAAAACACCGGACACAATGGTGCGGTTCTCGAGGGCATAGCCGCTGCCCGAAGGAGCTTGCGTTCTATCGGAAAGAACCCACCATTGTCCGTCCGGCGAGCGCGCTAGATCGACCGCCAGCATATGCAGATAACTGTGCGCGGGGACACGCACTCCCACCAACGGGCGAAGAAAAGCGGGGTTGGCATAGAGGAGCGCGGAAGGAAAGTGGCCATTCGCAACGAGGCTCTGCGAGCCGTAAAGATCCTCGAGAACGAGACTCAGCAACTGGGCGCGCTGAATGATGCCCGTCTCTATCAAGCGCCATTCGTCGGCTGCAATGAGAAATGGAACGGCATCGATTTTCCAGGGCCGGTTTGCTCCGAGCGGATCGCTGTAGATGTTGTATGTGATGCCGTTCTCGCGAATGCGGCGCTCGGCACGTCCCCAGCGTCGTTCCAACTCCTCGGACCCCATATCCCGAAGAGACTCAATCAGGCCTGCCCAGTGCAGGCGAGGCGTCACACCGTCAGCCGATGCCTCGTTATAGGCATTTCCATAAGGGAGCAGGCTTTGATATAAATCGACAGTCATGGCTCGAACCCCTGCATCTCGATTTGGGTCTTTCGTTTGGGTGGTGACCGGCGCAGGTCCAGAGTCAACGGAAAAATCGGGTTGGCCTCGTCTTCAGGCGGGGCCACGGGGTTGAGCGCAGGGCCCGTGACTTGAAAGCGTTCATGACGCCGAATTTCGGCCTCGGCGCCGTTGACTGGACGGGCTGTGTATAGACGGCCATCGGGTGGCGCAACATGGTAAGCACATTGGCCAATTGAGCGATCCTTCCAGCAATCGATAAGGTTGAAGACGAGCGGCGCATGGACAGGAACCGTAGGGTGCAGGGTCGCCGACAAGCTGCGAGCACGATACCGTACGCCGGCGACCGCAGTCCCGATTTCGCGGTTGAGCTGAAGCGGCATACGGCGACCATTGCAGGCAACAACATAGCGGGATTCCTCAGTGATCCCTGACACCTTCACCTGGATCCGTTCAAGGGAAGAGTCTACGGTGCGTACCGTTCCGCCGGAAATGCTCTCTTCCGCGAGTACGTTCCAAGGCTCGAGCGCATGACGCAGTTCCAACTCGACACCTTCCGCGGCGATTGACCCAATCTTCGGGAAACGAAACTCGAGATGCGAAGCAAACCACTGTTCTTCAAGGTCGCAGCCGGACCGCCGCAAATGGGCGAGCACCTCGAATAGGTCGCGTTTGACAAATTCAGGCAGCATGAAACGGTCGTGGAGTGTCGAACCCCAGCGGACCAGGCCACCTTGGAACGGAGTCTTCCAAAATATGCATACCAAGGCGCGGACCAGCAACATCTGCAGAAGGTTCATTCTCACATGCGGGGGCATTTCGAACGCTCGCAGTTCGAGCAAGCCAAGTTGCGACCCGAAACCGCGCGGCGGAAAGAGTTTGTCAACGCAGAACTCACTGCGATGAGTATTCCCTGTGATATCGGCAAGCAAGTTGCGAAACAGCCCATCCACAATGAACGGCGGACAATCGTTCGAAGGCAGTTGGCCAAAGGAAACTTCGAGCTCATACAGGGTGTCCAGGCGTGCTTCGTCCACGCGAGGATATTGGCTCGTCGGCCCAACATACATTCCGGAAAACAGGAACGATAGCGCCGGATGATTCTGCCAGAACGCCAACATGCTGCGCAGCAGATCTGGGCGGCGCAGTATGGGACTGTCCAGCACGGTCGCTCCACCGATGACGATGTGGCTTCCGCCGCCAGTAGGGATATGGCCGCCGTTATATTCGAACTTCTCAGCGGTTAACCGATTGTGGCGGGCTTCTTCGTCGAGCACTGTGTAGATTTGTTCGAGTTCGACCCAATTGCTCGCCGGCGGCAGATTTACTTCCAGGACGCCGGGGTCCGGAATGACACTGAACGATCGCAGCCGCGGATCGGAATCCGGTGCGTAACCCTCGACCCAAACCGGCATTTTGAGATACTGGCACGTATCTTCGACTGCGGAGACAAGGTCCAGATAGTCCGCAAGAATGGGCGCATAGGGCAGAAAGACATGCAGTCGGCCTTCCTGTGCCTGCACACAGAGCGATGGCCGGATCAGCACCTCCGCCTTTTCGGACGCACGCAAGACTGCAGGAAGCGGATCGGCCTCCGGTTCTATTTCGAAGAGTTCCATGCGGAGAGCAGACGTTGATGGGAGCTTGACCCGATCTCGGAACGGCTCAGCATCAAACTCGTATTCAAGCTCATCTGGCGCGATCCAGGGCATCGACTCGGTCGGAATACGATAACCGATCGGCGAATCGCCCTGCGACAACACCAGACGTTCCGGACGAGGAAACCAAAACTGACTCGACCAACGGATTTGCCCCTTCGGTTGCCGGCGGCGGACAGGGAGTATGTAACCAACTGGTTCAGTGGACTCGGATCCCGGATCGAACGCAGGGAGCAGGTTTTCCAAGCTCACCTGAAGGCGCCGAGCAAGCGCTTCCATAAACCTGTAAGCTTCGGTTGCACCAAAATTGTAGTCATGATCCGCCTGTGCAATGAGGTTGGCATCCTTCCATACGGGGACACCATCGGCACGCCAGTAGCAGCTCAACGACCAACGCGGCAGGGGCTCGCCTGGATACCATTTGCCTTGCCCATAGTGAAGCAGCGCACCGGGCGCCATCCTCTTGCGCAGACCCTGGATCAGAGCCAAACCGCGCGTTCGCTTCATCGATCCCAGGGCATCGATGTTCCATTGCGGGCTCTCTGGCTCGTCGATGCCGACGAATGTAGGCTCGCCGCCCATGGTCAGGCGTACATCCCGAGCTATCAAATCCGCATCGACGCCTTGTGCAACCTGTCTTACGCGCAGCCAATCCGCCTCGGTAAAAGGCATGGAAGGCCGTCGCGGATCATTCAAACGGCAAACAGAGATGGAGTGGCTGAACTCAACTCCGGCCGGCTCCACAGTGCCTCCGATTGGCGCGGCTTGCGAGGCATTCGGAGTGCAGACCAGGGGTATGTGCCCCTCGCCGGCGAGCAAACCCGAAGTCGGATCCAATCCAATCCACCCAGCTCCTGGCAAAAACGCCTCTGCCCAGGCATGCAAATCCGCGGAGTCCACCTTCGGCCCTCCGCCCTTGCCTTCCAACGCCCCGCCGTCTGCTGCCACCTGAATTAGATATCCCGACACAAACCGTGCCGCGATGCCCAGGTTTCGCAGGGCCTGGACCAGGAGCCATGCAGAGTCGCGGCACGACCCGGTGCGCTTCTCAAGTGTCTCCTCGCCGGTCTGCACACCTGGCTCCAGCCTGGTCACATAGCCAATTCCGTCGCGCACCTTTCGGTTCAAGTCCAGCAGAAGATTGACCGTTCCGCTCCTCTGGCCCACAAAACTCTCAAGAAACGCTTGCTGCAGGGGCCCAGACGGATCCACCGATCGATAGGGCTCCAAATCTTTGGCCAGCCCCGGCGTGTATACGAAAGGGAATTCTTCAACTCCCGGTTCCAGGAAAAACTCGAATGGATTGTAAGGCGACAGCTCTGCGACGAGGTTTACCTCAACCACGAATTCGCTTGTCTTTTCCAGAAAGAGAAGGCGCGCCAGTCGATTATTGTGGGGGTCCAATTGCCAGTTCAGGATGTGTTTGAACGGAGTGACGTCAAGGGAGTAGCTGAGGATAGGCGTGCGACAGTGCAACGCGGGACGCAACTGGATAACCTGTGGACCGAGGGATATCGCCTTTTCGTACCGGTAGCAGGTCCGGTGATTCAGCGCAACTTGTATTCCCATCCACCCTCTTGCGGCCCGCGCTTGGAATCAGAGGCTCGCCATCATTCGGCGCCCCAGCCCGCGGACTCGCCATACTCCCCGTTGAAGCTGGGGTGTAAAGACAAGTTAACACATTAGTTACGAGATCGAAATCGATCCTCCTTAAGCGTATTTCATAAAGATTCCCTCAACCCATAAGCCATTGATTCAAAAAGGACGCGAATCGTGTCGCGGCATCGATGAAACATACTCTTGGGCGATTTTGCGTCGAGGAGTGGAAATGACTGAGCTTGCCCCCGCAAGACGTATCCCTTAGCAGGCTGTTCTAATGCG
>PLGM01000066.1 GCA_003139795.1 Acidobacteriaceae bacterium
CGCCTCTACCGCCTCGCCGAAACGCGTTATAAACTCGAAGGATGATTCGTGTTGGCTTGGTAGGCTTCGGTTTAGGCGGGCGCGTCTTTCACGCCCCGCTGATCTCCTCCGTTGAAGGACTAGAACTTTCCGCCGTAGTCGAACGTACTACCGACCATGCCGCCGGGCGCTACCCCGGCATCACTACCTACCGCACCCTCGAAGCCATGCTGGCCGACCCCTCGCTCAACCTGATCGTGGTTAGCACTCCCAGCGGCACTCACTTCGACTTGGCCCGCCAGGTGCTCAACGCCGGAAAAAACTTGGTGGTCGACAAACCGGCAGCCGTCACCTCCGCCGAAGTAGCCGAGCTGATGCATTTGGCCACAAAGAAAAATCTTCTCTTTGCTCCCTTCCACGAGCGCCGCTGGGATGGAGACTTTCGCACCCTTCAAAAGCTACTGAGCGATGGCGCCCTGGGCCGCCCGGTTCACTTTGAAACCAATTACGATCGCTGGCGGCCAGTCACGAGAGCAGCCTGGAAAGAAGATCCATCCCAGGGCGGCGGCCTGCTGCTCGATATTGGAACCCATCTCGTCGACCAGGCCCTCATTCTCTTCGGCAAACCCCAGGCCGTGGGTGCCGAGGTGCTTCGCGAGCGCGCAGGCAACGGCTCCGACGATTCCTTCACCCTGCGCCTGCGCTATCCAGATCTTTCTGTCACCCTCAGCGGCAATTGCCTTGCCTCGCTGGCCCGGCCGTTCTATTACCTGCGCGGCACCAGGGGTAACTACTGGAAGTTTGGTCTCGACCTGCAGGAGTCCGCGCTCTCCAAGATCACCCGCATCGACAGCAAATCCTGGGGCGAGGAACCTTCCGCAAATTGGGGCACGCTAAGCGTGGACGTGGAAGGCGGCATGGTCACCCGGCCCGTCGAGACCATTCCGGGCGACTACCGCCTCTACTACGCAGCCGTCCGCGACGCGCTTCTCTGCAAAGCGCCAGTTCCGGTGACAGCAATCGACGCATGGCGCGTAGCCCGCCTGCTCGAGTGGGCCGTAGAAAGCTCCGCAAAGCGCCGCGAAATCCCCTGCGACTGGAGCGGGGAACCGAAGTAGACTGATTCATCAGCCGTGTTGAGAAAAATCTGGCTGTTACTCCCTGCCCGCCGGCTCCTTCTCCACCAGCGGCACCCAGAAGCGGAAGCAGCTTCCTTGCCCCGGCTGGCTGGTAGCCTCAATCCCTCCGCCGTGCGCCGTAAGAATGGCGCGGATAATCGCCAGCCCCATCCCCGATCCTTTTCCCGTAATCGCGCCCCGCTTGCCGCGATAAAACTTTTCAAAGATCAGCGGCAGGTCCAGCGCATCAATGCCCGGCCCATTGTCCTCCACGCGGAACTCCAGCAGTCCGCCGGCCCGGCTGCTGCTCAAGGTGATGCGGCTGCCCGGCGGAGTATAAGTCGCCGCGTTCTCCAGCAGGTGCCGCAAAACCCGTCCCAGCAGGTGCGGATCGAACCATGCCGGCTCGTCCGCTTTATCTTGGCCGTCCTCCACGTTGATCACTACCCTATGCGAGGCCAGAATCTTCCGCGACTCTTCCACGGCAAGTTCGAGCAGTGCGCGGGGATGCTGCGGCACAAGGTGCACCTGCACCACGTTGGCGTCGATCTCGGCCATCTCCACGGCCTCGCCGATCAGCGAATCCAGCCGCGCCGCCTCCTCGTCGACGATAGCTGCCAGATCCATCCGCCCGGCCTCGTCCATCCCCTCGGATTCCAGCAGCGTGGTAGCCGCGGCGCGAATCGAGGTCAGCGGAGTGCGCAGTTCGTGCGTCAGTGAGTCGATAAGCGCCGTGCGCAGCCGTTCTCCCTCCCGCGCCGCCTCCATCCGCGCCGAGGCCTCGATCGCTATCGAGCGGGCCAGCACGATGGCCACCTGCGCGCTCACCGCTGTGGCCACCTCGCGGGAAAGCAGCGCCGGCCGCCAGCCTAAAGCGCCCACTGGCCGCAAACCCAGCATCAGTGCCGTCGTGTAGTAGTTCGAGTGGATCGAAATCGTTGGATTTTGACCCTGGGTCATGGCCCGCATGCTGGCCTGCACGCTCGCCGGTACCTCAGCGCCCGAGGCGTAGAACTGGTCCTGATCGCAGACGTACAGCACCACTCCATTCAGCGCAAAGATCCGGTCGATCAGCCGCGGCAGATCGTGGATCAGCCCTTCGGCGTCCTCGTGCAGCATCATCTCCTGGCTCAGCTCGTAGAGCCTTTCCACGTCTTCGCGGCGTTGCTCGGCCTGCCGCGTCTGCCGCCGCGCCTGCTCCGCAACCCGCCCCACCACCAGGCAACTGGCCACGAACGAAACCATCGCCACCCACTCCTGCCCGCCTGCCAATCGAAGGGTCCGGTAGGGCTGCAGAAAGAAGTAGTCGAATGAAAGCGCGCAAAGCACCGCCGCGTAGAGCGACAGCCAAATCCCGGCCTGGGTGGCAGTCCACACAACCAGCACTACAAACACCATCCCCGCGGCTGTCGAGTCGGCCCCCAGCCACACCAGCAGCAGCGTGGTCAGCACGGCCATCAACGTGGCAACGAACCAATGAATGATCCCCCGCGAGTCGGAGAGTCCTTCCATGATCTTCATCACAGAAATCATACCGGGGCAGCCCGATGATGTAATCTTCCGATGAAAGAGAAACTAAGATGCCGGGCAGAATTCTCATCATCGACGACGAACCCCAGATCACGCGCGTTCTCCGCGCCGCCATCTCCGCGCAGGGCTATGACGTGCGCACCGCCAACGATCCCGACGAGGGCCTGCAGCTCTACCGCGAGTGGTCTCCCGACCTGGTCGTCACCGACCTGATGATGCCAGGAATGTCCGGCGTCGAGGTCACCCGCGCCATCCGCACCCGTTCCGCCACACCCATCCTGATTCTCTCCGTCCGCGACCACGAACGCTCAAAGGTCGAAGCCCTCGACGCCGGCGCCGACGACTACGTCACCAAACCCTTCAGCATTCAGGAGTTGCTGGCCCGCGTGCGCGCCCATCTCCGCCGCGCCCCGGAACGCGCCACGGCCGCCATCCAAGTTGGCGACTTCGTCGTCGACTCGGCCGCCCACTCCATCACCGTTCTCGGCAAGCCCATCCACCTCACCCCCAAGGAATTCGATCTGCTTCTCCATCTTGCCCGCCACGCCGGAAAAGTCATGACCCATCGCGCCCTGCTCACCTCCGTCTGGGGAGCCCAGTCGGCTCACCAGCCCGAGTATCTGCGCGTCTTTGTCGGCCAGGTCCGCAAAAAGCTCGAGGCCGAGACCGCCAAGCAGTACATTCAGACCGAACCCTGGGTTGGCTACCGCTTCGTCCCCGAAGGCTGGAGCGGAAACGAGGAATGAATTCCGTCCGGCCCTGAAACCCATTGTGCGACGGCTGGTATCATCCATCCATCATCCATGCATCCGGACCCCAAAGATCGCCGCCCGCTCGCCCGGATCAGCCGTGCCAGCATTGAAGTCGCATTTATCGTCTTCCTCTTTTATGCAAATCTCTTGATGGGCGAATTCAACAGGACCAATGGTCAAGGAAAAACTCTGGCCTTCGCCCTCCGCGATATCCTTACGGTCACGAATTTCTCCATCGCCATCATTGCCGCGTTGATTGGACATGGCGTTTTTCACTACCTTCGAAAAAAGCTATAGGAATGCCGGCCGCGGTCGAAGCGGCGCCGGTTCCGTGAAGCCACGACAGACCGCAATCGCGCCAAGAGGCCAGAGCGACCCGGCTGACGGCGCCCCCGGCGCCTGATTGTTCTCTGCGACGTAAAATGCAATATGCGTTTGCCCCTGGCGATGCAAAACCCGGTTTTTTGGGGTTTCGTGAGGATTTCCCCTCCTGCCTCCCGCCCCTTATGTCTTCCTTAGGAAACTTTTTCGATACTCTAACGGGACGCGCGCGAGCATAATCCCTGAGCTGGAAGTATGGCCCGCGGCCAAAGCGCCGCGCTGCCTGGAACTGCGAGACCTGCGATGCAAGATGTAGTGATGTTGCTGTTCACGGTAGTTTTCTTCGCCCTGGCGTTTCTCTACGTCAAGGCCTGCCAGAAGTTGAGGTAGCCCCATGCACACTGACGTCATCACCGTAATCGCGTTGATTCTGTCCGTCCTGTTGCTGGGTTACCTGATCCTCACCCTGCTTTTCCCGGAGAAGTTCTGACATGTCCGCCAATGGCTGGTTGCAGTTTGCCCTCTTCTCCCTGATTCTGCTTGCAAGCGTTCGTCCGGTGGGCATCTATCTGGCCCGCGTGCTGGAGGGAGAGCGCACCTGGCTCGATCCGGTGCTCCGCCCCATCGAGCGGCTCATTTACCGGCTGTCGGGCGTGAATGCCGCTGAAGAGATGAACTGGCGCGAGTATGCCTTCGCCGTTCTTGGCTTCTCGGCCGTCAGCATGCTGCTCACCTACGGCATCGAGCGGCTGCAGGCATTGCTGCCGTGGAACCCGCAGAAACTCGCCGCCGTGGGCCCCGATCTGGCCTGGAATACGGCCGCCAGCTTTACCACCAACACCAACTGGCAGTTCTATACGCCCGAGAGCACCATGAGCTATCTCACTGAGATGGCCGGCCTGACGACGCACAACTTCTGGTCGGCGGCGGCGGGCATCGTGGTCGCGGTGGCGCTGATCCGCGGCATCAAGCGAACCGCCGCTACGACCATCGGCAACTTCTGGGTCGACATGACGCGCACCCTGCTTTACGTCCTTATACCGGCTTCGCTTATCTATGCGCTGCTGCTCGTAGGCCAGGGAGTCCCGCAGAACCTGCACGCTTACACCACTGCCCATCCCCTCGAGCAGCCCTCGCAGGTTCAGACCATCGCCCAGGGCCCGGTGGCCTCGCAGGAAGCCATCAAGATGCTGGGCACCAACGGCGGCGGATTCTTCAACGCCAACAGCGCCCATCCCTTCGAGAACCCCACGCCCTTCTCGAACCTGCTTCAGATGCTCTCCATCTTCATCATCCCCGCGGGCCTCACCTATACGTTGGGCCGGATGACCGGCTCGCCCGGCCATGGATGGGCAGTTCTGGCAGCCATGTTTGTGCTATTCGCGGCCGGTTTCACCGTTTGCTACTGGGCCGAGTCGCAGCCCCATCCGCTGATTCACGGCGCGGCGCAAACCCGAACCTTGACCGCGCCGGGCGGCAACATGGAGGGCAAGGAGGTGCGCAACGGCATCGCCGAAAGCACCCTGTTCGCCACCATCACCACCGACGCCAGTTGCGGGGCGGTCAACGGCATGCACGACAGCTTTACCCCTCTGGGCGGCATGGTTCCGCTGGTCAATATCATGCTCGGCGAGGTGGTCTTCGGCGGCGTCGGTTCCGGCCTCTACGGAATGCTGGTCTTTGTTGTGCTTGCGGTCTTCATCGCCGGGCTTATGGTCGGCCGCACACCGGAGTATCTGGGCAAGAAGATCGAATCCTACGACGTAAAGATGTCGATGCTCTATGTGCTCATCTTTCCGTTCATCATCCTCACGTTTGCCGCAATCTTTGTGCTGCTGCCGGTGGGACAGTCGGCGATGGCCAACCCAGGGCCGCACGGGTTTTCCGAGGTTCTTTATTCGTTCACTTCGGGCGCGGGCAATAACGGCTCGGCCTTCGCGGGTCTGGGCACCAACTGGTGGTACAACATCGCGATGGGCTGGGACATGCTCGCCGGGCGGCTTCTGATGATGATTCCGGTGATTGCCTTGGCCGGCAATCTGGCCCAGAAGAAGAGCGTGCCTCCCTCGCCTGGCACCTTCCCGGTGAACACGGCGCTCTTCACCGTGCTGCTGATCGGCGTGGTATTGCTGCTGGGCGCGCTCACCTTCTTCCCGGCCCTGAGCCTGGGACCGATATTGGAACATCTGCTGCTTAAAACAGGACAGCTTTTCTAACCGATACCGATACTGCATCAGGACGAAACGGACTGTCATGACTGAAAAGAAAAGTCTTTGGAACACGAAAATCATGGCCCAGGCGCTGCTCGATTCGGTGCTCAAGCTCGATCCCCGCTGGATGGTCAAGAATCCCGTGATGTTTGTGGTCGAGGTGGGCAGCGTCCTGACCACCGCGCTGCTCATCGACAACGTCGTCCACCATCGCCCCGGCTTCGCTTTCAACCTCCAGATCACGCTCTGGCTGTGGTTCACGGTGTTGTTCGCCAACTTTGCCGAAGCCATGGCCGAAGGCCGCGGCAAGGCCCAGGCCGACACCCTGCGCAAGGCCAAGGGCGAGACTATCGCGAAACGGTACGCCGCCAGTGGCGGCTTTGAAGAGATCGCCAGTGGCCTGCTCCGCCTGGGCGACGTGATCTACGTCGAGGCCGGCTTCTATATCGCCGGCGACGGCGAAGTCATCGAGGGCGTTGCATCGGTCGACGAGTCGGCCATCACCGGCGAATCGGCCCCTGTCATTCGCGAAGCCGGCGGCGACCGCTCGGCCGTCACCGGCGGCACCAAAGTCCTTTCCGACTGGATCAAGGTCCGCATCACCTCCAATCCCGGCGAAACCTTCCTCGACCGCATGATCGCCCTGGTCGAAGGCGCCACCCGCCAGAAGACCCCCAACGAGATCGCGCTGAGCATCCTGCTCTCCGGACTCACCATCGTCTTTCTGCTCGCCGTGGTCACGCTGCAGCCCTTCGCGATGTACTCCAAGGCCCCGCAGACTATCTTCGTGCTGGTCTCCCTGCTGGTCTGCCTCATCCCCACCACCATTGGCGGCCTGCTCTCGGCCATTGGCATCGCCGGCATGGACCGCCTGGTCCAATACAACGTCCTGGCCATGAGCGGACGCGCCGTCGAGGCTGCCGGCGACGTCAACACCCTTCTGCTCGACAAGACCGGCACCATCACCCTCGGCAACCGCCAGGCCACCGAGTTCTTTCCCGCCCCAGACATAAGCCAGGAGCGCATGGCCAACGCCGCGCAGCTCGCCTCGCTCTCCGACGAAACCCCCGAGGGCCGCTCCATTGTCGTCCTGGCCAAGGAGATGTACAACCTCCGCGGCCGCGACCTCGGCGGAATCCACGCCGAGTTCGTTCCCTTCACCGCCCAAACCCGCATGAGCGGCGTCAACCTCCCCGGCACCCGCATCCGCAAAGGCTCCGTGGATGCCATCTCCCGCTTCCTCGAGGAGCAGGGCTCGTCCTTGCCCCAGAAAGTCCGCGAACAGGTCGAAGAGATTGCCCGCGCCGGCGGTACCCCCCTTGTCGTCGCCGAAAACGCCGCTGCCCTGGGCGTCATCTACCTCAAGGACATCGTCAAGGGCGGCCTCAAGGAGCGCCTTGCCCGCCTCCGCGCCATGGGCATCCGCACCATCATGATCACCGGCGACAACCCCCTCACCGCCGCCGTCATCGCCCGCGAGGCCGGCGTCGACGACTTCCTCGCCGAAGCCAAGCCCAAGGACAAGATGGACCTCATCAAGCGCGAGCAGGGCAAAGGCAAGCTGGTCGCCATGACCGGCGACGGCACCAACGACGCCCCTGCCCTCGCCCAAGCCGACGTCGGCGTAGCCATGAACTCCGGCACCCAGGCCGCCAAGGAAGCAGGCAACATGGTCGACCTCGACTCCAACCCCACCAAGCTCATCGAGATCGTCGAGATCGGCAAGCAGCTCCTCATGACCCGCGGCGCACTCACCACCTTCTCCATCGCCAACGACGTGGCCAAGTACTTCGCCATCATTCCCGCCATGTTCGCCGGCGTCTTCCCGGTGCTGAACGCGCTCAACATCATGGATCTGCACTCGCGTGAGTCGGCCATCCTCTCTGCGGTCATCTTCAACGCGCTGATCATCGTCGCTCTCATCCCGCTGGCCCTCAAGGGCGTCAAATACGCGCCCAAGGCCGCCGATATCCTGTTGCGCAACAACCTGCTCATCTACGGCGTGGGTGGCATCATCATCCCGTTCATCGGCATCAAGGCCATCGACATGTTTCTGGTAGCCGTGCACCTGGCTTGAAATCTGCGGGCCTGAGCCCCGCAAGGAGATTTACCGTGCATTCCGTCTGGAAGACATCCATTCGCTTCACCATCGTGACCACGCTCCTGCTGGGTCTCGGCTATCCGCTCGTAGTCACCGGCATCGCCGGCCTGATCTTCCCCCACAAAGCCGCCGGAAGCCTCGTCAAGCTCAACGACGGCACGATCATCGGCTCCGAACTGCTGGCCCAGAGCTTCACCTCCGACCGCTACTTCCATCCCCGCCCCTCGGCCGCCGGCAATGGCTACGACGCCACCGCCTCGGGAGGCTCCAACCTCGCCCAGTCCAACAAGGCCCTCGTCGACCGCATCCAGGGCTCCATCGACAAACTCTCCCAGGAGAACCCCGGTAAGCCCGTCCCCATCGATCTGGTTACCACCTCCGGCTCCGGCCTCGATCCCGACATCACCCCCGACGCCGCCTTCTTCCAGGCTCCCCGCGTCGCCAANNCGCCAGCTGATCCAGCAACACGTCACCGGCCGCCAGCTCCGCCTCCTCGGCGAACCCCGCGTCAACGTCCTCGACCTCAATCTCGACCTCGACAAGATCGGGAAATAATCTGATTTTGCGGTAAGTTCGCGAGAAAAGGAGATAAGCATTTCCAACACCCGCGCCGGCGGGTAAGCCTTCTTGCCGCTTCTTGGGAGAGGGGTTGAGGACCAGAGCTCCGGGAGATTCACGCTGCACCCAGCGTCCAGAGAAACGCTCTACTGCATATCCACTGTGTGGAAGCCCAATCCATAGAGCAGAGCGGTGACGCTGGTCCGGGCGTTCTGGCGGGCTTTGTCCAGAATCCCGTCGTCGAGCGCGGCCTGGGCAATCTGCTGTTCGGCGGCCAGGCGAGCCTCGGATTCCAGGTTCATGTCGGCGTCAACCAGGAGACCGGTCGTCCGGGAATAGATTCGTGATCGCGCGTTATCGATGCGTGTGCTGAGCACCTGCGGCGCGGGCAGTCGAACCCGAACGGCATCCCCCTTCACGGACACATCGCCTGCCTTGAGCTGGCCCAGATCGACGCCCGCAATCACCTCTCCGTGGGCTATGAGAAGAAGCTTGTCGCCAACCAGAAAGTCGGGCACCCAGGCGCTCTGGCGTTCGCCCTCCACGATCTTATCGAGCGAATAAACAACCGTTTCCAGGCGCGACAGTTGACGAATCCTCTCAACGACCGCAGGGGACGAAACGTCGATGCTGGTGCTGCGGCCAGTCATGTAACCGGCCACCCGGTTCCACAATCCAGTTCGCGCGACGTGAGCAAAAGCCGAGAGCAGCAAGAAACCGAGCACGATGCCAACGGCGAGTGTGATGAGCGAGACCGGTCGGCGATCTATCTGCATCTGGCTGGAACGGTCGTAGGCTCTCATGCCCATGTCTACTTAGATGCTACGCCGAAGCTTCACGACAGGGGTTATTGAGATCGCTTGGGCGGGTGCCCCGGATCTCAGGGCGTAACCGAATCCGGATGTCCCAGGTCTCGCCTTTAGGGCCAGGGAAGTGACCTCCCCACTCCGCCTATTGAAGGCGGAAGCTGCCGGGCGCATCTCCAGGGCGAACCGGCGGAGCCACCGTTGGCTTTCTTTTACCAACTTCTGGCATGCCTAGGTGCGCTGGCAGGGCTCATTTTTTCTGCCCCCAAGGCCGTCACCCGGCCCGTGACACCACCAGCGGCGGTGAGCACGCCCGCATCGCCGCCAGCTACCACTGCCAAGCAGAGGCACGCTCATGGTTCATGGCCGACGAGTGCTCCAGGAGTTCCGCATCGGTCAGCGACGAAAGGAAGCCCCACGAGGCAAGTGCGCCCAGCCTGATCCGTTTCAAGCAAAT
>PLGM01000028.1 GCA_003139795.1 Acidobacteriaceae bacterium
GGATGATCGGCGATGATCTGCTCAGCCAGCTTCTCGCCATCCTGATTGACCGAGTCTTCCTCGCGCTGCAGGTCCACCTTGTGCTGGGTGTAAAGGCTCAGCTTGAGCTTGAGATTCTCGATCTTGAGATCCTCGACCTCGCTGGGCTTGACCAGCGCCGTCGAAGGTTGAGCCGGCGCGGCCGCGGGTGCAGGCTTCTGCGCGATCGCCGGAACAGCCAGCAGCAGAAGGAACAGAATTGAAAGCAGTGTTTTACGCATTGGTGCCTTTCTTTGAGACGGGTTCATCTGCCTGTAGTGTGGATGGCAAGTGGTGAGATACCAAAGGCTCGCTTGGCGCTGATCATGACGGCCGGGGCCGGTTGCACGATGGGGCGCTGGGCCTTGATCCGATCGAGCGCGCGGTCGAAGTCGAAGCCACAGGTGTAGAGGTAGGCGGCCACCAGCACCGGAGACCGGCTGATGCCGGCGTGGCAGTGTACCAGGACGGTGCCACCACCAAGCGACGCCCGGCGAATCCAATCGACGGCCGAGTAGAGCTTCTGGACGTGCCAGTCATGACCGTCGAGCTGATCCATCTGGATGATGTTGGCGACGCACCGCGACGGGAGCGAGAGAGGCTCGGTGGTGCAGTTGCAGATGTGGGTGATGTTGAGAGGGTTGCCGGACCGAAGGTCCTCAGCGTCCTTGAATCCGCCCAGATAGAGGCGGTCAAGGACTTTGGTGAGCGGGAAGGTGTTGCGGTAGCCAGTTTGGTCGAGGGACACGGATTCTTCCTAAGGGTTGTGGAACGGGAGGTCTGCGCTTGCGCGCCATTCCTCCCGTCTTGTACTGAGGCTTGGGATGGGGAACAAAGACGGGAGAGATACAACTGAGAAAGGGCCTCTGGCGTACAGAGAGCAACCCTAGATAGGAAAGACCCGGTGCTCGGAAACATCGGAAAGCGCCGGCGGAACGTGGATCAGACAGCGGTGGGTCCGCATCAGCATGTCCTTCCCGAAGGCAACCACCCACTCGGCAACCTGGTCGCACTGGACAGCTTCGTGGTTCTTGTACTCGCACATGGGAGCCACATCACGATCCCAGCAGCCTTCGATGGTTCCAGGCCGGTGGCAAAGCGCGACATATTTGCCTGCCTTGCGGCGCAAGCGGTACTCCGGCGCCTCGGTATCGTGGCAGTAGAAGCAGAACAGCGGCGTGTCCGGCGGCACCAGGACGGTGCGGAAGCCGGCGGCAGCGGCTGCCGCGCGATCAGTCAGCTCTGCGAAAAGATGACCGAACGGCGGATCGCTGAACAGGTCAGCAGGCGTCTCCACAGCATGAACACCCTGCTGGGTGACGGCGAGATTGTCCGAGTTATCGAGCACTACACCACCTCCGCAGCAGCGAGCAGCTTGACGCCAGTGAGAACGAAGTCGGTCATGTGCAAGCCAGCTTCGAGTTCCCGGTTGAGGACGTACTCACGGATCCTCTTCGGCGACGACGAAGATGCCATCACTGACTACTTCGCCACCCTGGTGAATGTGTCAGATGCTGCTCGCCGTGACATGGATATGCCCAAGCCCGAATGGGCGCTGGTGCGTGCCATGAAGCTGCAGCACGAATCGAAGACGCTGCCGGTGCTCTACCGGCGGATCTTCAAGCATGGCTTCCAGGATTCTCTGGACATTATCTACGGCGACAGGCAGGGCACTTCTGCAAACCGGAAATTACGTCAGATCAGTCCTGAAAAACGCCCATGTCGCCTGGGGTGTTTCTGGACTGATGCCAAATCGTCGAGTATCAATTCGAGCAGAGGCACAACGAACGAGAGGCGACTGTCTGCCTGATCCGCGCCACCCAGGACAGATCCCCTGAAACGCCGTTGTCTTGGTGGAACCCGTCGACTCCCGGGAACGTCGGCCACCACGTAGGACTCCTGGCGGGGTTCCTCGCCCAGAGTTGACAACGGCCCTGAGGATGCTATTCTTGGGGCCGTTCTGCATTCAACTTGGATTCTTACGCCTTGGCGAATTGTTGAACTGCTGATGGTCCGGATTGCAGCAGGCATGGCCGATGCATCGCTCCGGGGGCAGGTGGTGCTGGAGATACTTGCCATCCTGGAGCGGCCCCTCAAAGGCTTCATAAAATGCCTGGCGGGCCTTCACTTCTTTGTTGCCGGAGTATAGGCGGCCGTATTCGTACGCATCGAGGGAAGCGGTGAACTGCCAGCATTCGGTGTTTTCCCAATCTGGNNCTGCCAGCCGTTCCGCGTAAGTCATTGAAATTACGTTGTTAAATGTTCTGTTAACCGAAGGGTTGTAGGTTCGAGTCCTACCTGAGGAGCCAAATAGAATCTTAGACTTACGGCCTCTTTTTACTCCCCGATGATCCTCAGAAATGCCNNTGTTTTCGTTCTTTGCCGCTGCCTTCTTCTTGCCCGCCTGTTTGCGCCCGTTTTGCAACCTATGTGGGGACTCTTGTGGGTACCCCTCGGCCTGCTCTTCCTGGGCGGATTCCTCGGTTGCCGGTCGCTTGGTTGCGATGGCCTCCAGAGCGTGGCGCTTTGCCTCCATGCGGATGTGGCTGTAGTGTTTGAGCATCTGTTTGGAAACGTGTCCGGCGATGTCCATGATGGTCTGATCGCCAGCGCCGCTTTCCGCAAGGTCGGTAATGAGCGTGTGCCGGTTGTCGTGCCAGCGGCCTTTCACCTGGGCGTTCGTGCGCACACTGTTCCATGCCGTCTTGAGGGTGGTAACGGGGCGCGTGGGGTCACTCGGACTCGGCTTTCCGAAGGGAAAGACATACCACTCGACGCGGAACTCTCCAAACTTCTCCCTGTACCAAACGGCATATTCGGAAAGAACATCGAAGAGGGAGGAGTTCAAAGGGATGGTACGGCCTTCGCCAGCTTCCGTTTTGCTGCGTCCGACNNCAAGTCAAGTTCCTGATCTCGGCGTCGCGCATCCCGGCGTTGAGCGCCAGCGTTAACGCGAGATAGATGTGCGGGGAGCGAGCCTTGCGGGCCTCCTCCAGCATCCGGTCCTTTTCCGCCGGGGTATAGGCCTTTCCGACCGTCTGGCGAACCTTTAGCTTGAGCATCTTCTTTTTACGAAGCCGGATGCGGAGCAAGTCGCCCGGATCGCCCAGGATGCGCAGCAGAAAGCCGACTTCTTCATTGACGCTCTTCGGAGCAGCGCATTCATTGAGGCGGGCATTCTGGTACTGAATGACAGCCGTCTCATTGAAATCGACAAGCATCTTGCCGCCGACAAGCCGCTTCAAATGATTGATCGCGTACCCGGCAAAAACCACGGACTGAGGCAATCGCAATTTGTATGCATCAAAAAACTCGTCGGCCATATCGCTGAATGTGCGGATGCGTTCGTGGCGCAGGTCGGTGAAGTTGTTGAAGCCTGCCTCCAACTCGCGTTTGCGCTTCTGCTCGGCCCCTTTGGCAACGGTTTTCGAGGGAGACTTTGAGGATTCGCGGATGCGCCGTCCGGCGAACCAGAATTCGTACCACCAAACATCACCACGCCGGAAGAGGCTCATGCGAATGGCTCCTATTTTCTTTCCACAGAGGAAGATTCAGACGACAACGCGCGCCGAATCGTGCGCACATCGAGAAACATTTTTTGCAGGCTGGTTGCGGTTGTGCCTTCCAGTGGAATGAAGCCATAACGCGCGTACCATCCAACCTTGTCAGGATAAGCGTCGGTGATGATGCAGCGGCAGCCGACTTCGTCGGCCACGCGCAGTGTAATCTTGAGCGCCTCCGCTATCATGGCGTGGCCCAACCCCCTGCCACTGAAACGCTTGTCCACGGCCAGGCGCGCAAGCAAAATCAGCGGCAGGTCGTAGGGTGGCAAGCCGCGCACATATTTGCGGGGAAGGCGGTCACGAGGCACGCTTGAGGTGGCCAACGTGAAGTAGCCCAGCACGGTGCGGCGCGCGGATTCGTCTACTGCGGCATAAGTCACGCCGATAGACACTTTCTCCTGATTCGTCCACGCATGACGCTTCAAATAATTATTGAGCGGCTCGTCTCCGCAATCAAAACCTTCTATCTCATCGGATTCTTCGAGACGACGGATCGTGACTGCCACGCTATTGCCTCATGGCCCGAATAAGGGCGTTGGTGGGATCGGCAGGCTGCCCGGAGGCAAGTTCTGCGAGACTCTCAAGTTCCTTGTCTGTCCAGTGAATATCGACGTGCGGCAGGGTCACCTCCGGGGCAACCCGCTCCAGACGAGGAAAGAGCAGGATTTTGCGTTCCCCTGTCGAACTCTCACTGATGATGTGATGGCCGCGCTTCCGCTCCGAGACGGCCCAACGGAGCAGGGCGAGAGCATCCGTGAGAAAGTCCGTATTGCTCGTCATTTGTAGCTCCGTCTTGAGTATCCGCACCATGCTGTCTTCTGAAGGCGCAAGGTCGGCTTGAAACTTCGATTTACGGGCCGTTGGAGCTTTGGCCGGGAGCGCAAACGCTTTTTTTGATTTGTCTTTGACCGCTGGGGGCATAAGAGTCCTCCTGCCAAAGTATACTCCGAGTGCATTGTAAAAACGAGTGTGTTTCGATTCATAGCGCAGTCCTTCGGAATCCCGTTGACGTGGTTAGAGGCATCTGCGGCGATCTGCGCATATTCCTCATCGCGATCTTCCGACCGGCTCAATGCTTCTCACGGGTTGGGGCATGAACCGTTCGGCGATATTCTCGCCGCCGCTTGGCTGGGCCTGCTCCCATCGGGCCAGTTCCTCCTCGGCATAACGAACAAGGGAACCGAATTTGCGGAATATCGGCCCACGGTTCTCCAGCCGCCACCGGCGCAGAGTGGCAAGGCTGATGTGCGTTCGTTGCGCCACTTCGACTTCAGTCAGGAATTGTGTGCTCATATTGATTGAACCCTCATTTTGCTTTCTTCTCTTACCGTCCATCCGGTTCAGCTTTTGCAGGACGACTCAAACCAGCCTTCGCCAACCCAGCTTCAACCGCGTCCGCCAACCAACTTTTCTCCAGAATGCCCTGCACGGTTATTTTTTTAGCCAGGTATGAGCGAAGCCCCTCCACTTGCGCTGCGGCGAACATTTGCACTTTACGCCGCCATTTTTCCATGCCTATTCCCCATCTCCGCTCTCACCAGCGGCATATACAGATAATACCATATATATGACACCATATCTATAATAAGTCTGCATCATAATGGTCCTCCTGAGCCTTAACGTTCTCACCTACTGCAACTTGGCTACGGCCCACGGTGACATGAATCCACTATGATGATGAAGTCGGAAAACCACACGATGACGCCAAAATCTTCGGTGCTGCGCCATCCGGTTCCATCAGGCAATTGGCCCTATGAACGCAGTCGAAATCGAGGCAGCGGTATCGGCGCTCGCGCTTCAACCCTTTGAAAGCGCGGAGTTTCCGTTTGCCTTCCTGGCTGCCTTTGGCAATAAAGAGACAACAATCAAGCGCCTGCGTAAAGGCGAGTCAAATGCCTCGGATGTGCCCGGCGGCGTGCTCCAGCGCAACAACATCCACATCGCCACCTGCGAATCCGGGCGGGTCGGCGAGACCCTGAAGGCGCTGCGCCAGAGTCCCAAGACTACCGCAGCTAAAACGAAGTTCATCCTGGCCACCGATGGCGAGACGCTGGAGGCCGAAGACCTCGCCAGCGGCGAGACGGTCACCTCCGACTACCCGGAATTCGCCCGGCACTTCGGCTTCTTCCTGCCCCTGGCTGGCATCTCCACCATCAAGGAGATCAAGGACAACCCCATCGATGTGCGGGCCACCGGGAGGCTCAACAAGCTCTATATCGAGCTGCTGAAGGAAAACCCGGAGTGGGCCACTGAGGCGCGGCGGCACGACATGAATCACTTCATGGCCCGCCTTATCTTCTGCTTTTTCGCCGAGGATACCGACATCTTCAACGGCGTGGGCCTGTTCACCCGAACGGTCGAGCAGATGAGCGAGCGCGACTCGTCCAATACGCACGAGGTCATTGGCACTCTCTTCCGCGCCATGAACATCAAGACCGCCGTCCGCGCAGCCGCTAATCTGCCGGGCTGGGCTGACTGCTTTCCCTACGTCAACGGCGGTCTGTTTTCAGGCAGTTCCGATGTACCGCGCTTCACCCGCATGGCGCGAACGTATCTGCTGCACGCCGGTGAGTTGAGTTGGCGCCAGATCAACCCGGACATCTTCGGTTCGATGATCCAGGCGGTCGCCGAGGAGAAAGAGCGCGGAGCACTCGGTCTGCACTACACCAGCGTGCCTAACATCCTCAAGGTCTTGAACCCGCTCTTTCTCGACGATCTGCGGGCGCAACTGGAGGCGGCTGGCGAGAATCCGCGAATGCTGCTGAACCTGCGCAAGCGCATGGCGCGAATCCGGGTGTTTGACCCGGCCTGCGGTTCGGGAAATTTTCTTGTGATTGCGTACAAGGAGATGCGCAAGATTGAGGCAGAGATCAACCGGCTTCGCGGCGAACTGCATCAGCCCACAGAGATCAGCAAGAAGAACTTTCGCGGCATTGAACTGCGCGACTTCCCTGCGGAGATTGCCCGGCTTGCGCTTGTGATTGCCGAGTATCAGTAGTGTCCGGCTAAAA
>PLGM01000320.1 GCA_003139795.1 Acidobacteriaceae bacterium
CTATATTATGCGAGGTTCAGTAGGCGTTCGGGCCAACTGCTCAGGGAATCCTTACCCAGCTCTCGGTCCGCCCCAGCAGGGAGATGCCGATAAAGCCGCGCATATGGAGATTGTCCTTCCCGACGGCCCAGATCTTGCCCTTGTATTCCTTTCCATTCTCCGGGTCCACGACAGTTCCGCCCACCCAGTCATCTCCCTCCGGATGGAAGTTGCGCATCATGACCATGCCCAGAATGAGCTGGTTCTTGTACTCGCCGGAACACTTGTCGCACACATCGCGCGGAGTGCGGCCAGGGCGCACCTGCGTGACGCGGCCAAAGAGTTTGCCGTTCATCAGGTAGGTTTCCGCCTGGCCTCCGGGTGTGCCATCGCTGTTGAGGATCTGCCAATGCCCGATGGCGTTCTGAAGTTTCGGCGTGAGTTGCTGCGCGCGGGCTCCGGCAAAGGAAACCAGCGCGAGCAGAGCAACAGCGAAGGCGCAGAGGCATTTGTGTCGAGTCGCTTCCAAGAAGTCATCCCCTTTGAGTGGATTAAAAAGCCAACGTATCAGAAGTGAGCACCTGTCCATCGGCGGGAACTTACCGCTTTCCACCGGGCGCAGACAAATTCACTACGGCAGCACGATCGCGTTATACCCGTCGTTGAGCAGCTTCTGCCGCCATTTTTCGGCCTCGGCGCCGCTGTTGAACGGCCCAATCCGCACGTGGATGAGCCCATCCGTAGCCTCGCGGTGCGCGGTAACCGCATAGCCGCGCTTGCGCAGGGCCGTCATCAGCACATCCGCGTCTTCCGGGTGGGAGACGGCCGCAATCTGCACCATCAGCGAACCCGCCGGAGCCAGTGCCGGTCCCACTCTCGACGCTGCCGGCAGCGTCGGCTGAATCGGGTTTACCGCCGGCCCCAGTGCCGGCCGCAATTGAGGCTGGCCGTTCGATGAGCCGGCCGCGCCAGTCGCCGCCGAACCCTGCGCGCTCCCATCCGCATTCCCGCCCGAACCCGCGGACAGCGCCCCATCGTCCACTTGATCGGCCGCCGCGCTCTGCTGTGTCGCCGCCACGCCGCCTGGCGCCATCGCCGAGGGCTTGGGCCGCGAACCGTTCCCCTGCACTGTCTCTCGTCCGCCGGCGCCGGGCTGCGCGGCTTCAGAAGGCTCATGCGACCCGTGACGGCCCACCGCATATCCCCATGCGAAGCACAGCCCGCAAATCAGCACCAGCCCGAAGAAGATGGCCAGCAGCATAGCGGAGCTCAACGTGAGTTCGGTGTCGCGCTGGGGTTCGGCCTGTTCAACCACTCTGTCGTCAAAGACTCCCCTCATAACCGTCCCCGAACTGGATTCATTCCAACAATGCGCGGCCCTCTTCCTTGCGCGGCACAGGGTCTTGCGCTCCCCCTGGAGCGACGTCGCACGGATTCTCCACTCCACGGACGAGGACCTGTCCGTGGGGCCCCGGAACAGGAGGTTTTCCGGCTCGGTCTACGGCTTCTCTGAGCTTGGTGTTCCGAACGTTCCCAGCTTGTTGAACAGCGTCATCATCTCCAACGGCAGCGGGAAGATGATGGTGGTGTTCTTCTCGACGCCGATCTCGGTCAAGGTTTGCAGATAGCGCAACTGCAGGGTCATGGGCTGCGTGGCCAGCAGCGCAGCCGCGTCCACCAGCTTCTGCGCGGCGTTGAACTCGCCCTCCGCGTGAATGATCTTCGAACGGCGCTCGCGTTCCGCCTCGGCCTGCTTGGCCATGGCGCGCGTCATGGTCTCCGGCAGGTCCACCTGCTTCACTTCCACTGAAGTCACCTTCACCCCGAACGGTTCCGTGCGCTGGTCGATGATGGATTGAATCCTGAGATTGAGTTGGTCGCGATGGCTGAGCAGCGTGTCCAGCTCCACCTCGCCCAGCACCGAACGCAGCGTGGTCTGCGCAAACTGCGAAGTCTGGTAAACGTAGTTGGCCACCTTGATGGCGGCGTCGTTGGGGTTGACCACGTAGAGCGTCACCACGGCGTTTACCTTCAGGGTGACGTTGTCGCGGGTAATCACGTCCTGGGGCGGAACCTCCAGCACGTCCTGCCGCAGCGAAATGCGCACCATCTGGTCGAACGGCCGGAAAACCAGGATGATGCCGGGCCCCTTCGGCGCCGGCAGGGCGCGGCCCAGCCGGAAGATCACCCCGCGTTCGTACTCGCGCAGTATCTTGATGGAGTTGAGCAGATACAGGACTAAGATGGCGATCACTATCAGAAACGGCGTTGTCATTTGGTTTCCCTCACTCAGCACGGATTGTACTCCAGGAACGCTTACGCCTGGGACTCCGGGTGGCGGGGCGGCTCGGCCGGCGTCACGTGCAGCAAATACTGCTCATGCCCCACCACTCGCAGCGGGGCTCCCTTTTCAACCGCCTCGCTGGCCACCGCCTGCCAGATCTCACCCTCCACCAACACGTGTCCTTCCAGCGCCAGAGGCTCCATGGCCTTGGCGCTTCGGCCCACCAGGCCATCCACACCCAGCCGGCTCTTCATGCGCTGCGCCCGCACCACCAGCCTCGCCATAAAGACGGTAATCAGGCCAAATCCCACACTTAACCCTATTGCAACCGCCGGGGCGACCTCCATCTCCGGCACCGGCGCGGCAACCAGGGTAAGCGCCCCAAACGCCAGGCACACGATCCCCGCGGCCGCCAGCGCGCCGTGACCGCCGAACTTGGCTTCCAGCACGAGAAGTCCCAGCGCCGCCACCAGCAGCATCACGGCCGTGTACCGGATGGGCAACAGGTTCAGCCCAAAGATCGCCAGCAGCACCATCAGCGTGCCCAACGCGCCGGGAACGATGGTGCCCGGTGCGTTGAACTCGAGATAGATGAGCAATGCCCCGCCGACCAGCAGCAGCAGGGCAATATTGGGGTTCACCAACCAGCCCAGCAGTTCATCGCGCAGCGAGGGCTTGAGCACTTCAATCCGCGCCCCCGCCAGGTGCAGCACCAGTTTTGCCCCGTCCATGCGGGTAATCGTGCGCCCATCCAGCGCCGCCAGCAGTTCGGCATCGCTGGTTGCCGTCAGGTCGATCAGGTGCTGGTCCAGCGCCTCCTGGGCCGTGTAGGAGTGCGACGAGTGAACGGCGGCTTCAGCGGCCTCGGCGTTGCGGCCCCGTTTGGTCACATACGAGCGCAGGAACGCCTCCGCGTCGTTCTCGATCTTCTGCGTCATGGTCGCGTCGGGCTGCCCGCCGAACTCGATGACCGGGTGAGCTGCTCCGGCGTTGGTGCCGGGGTCCATGGCGGCCACGTCCGCCGACTCCAGCAGAAAGAAGCCGGCCGAACCGGCGCGAGCTCCTGCCGGCGACACGTACACGATCACCGGAACCCGCGAACCCAGAATGGCTCCCACCATGCCGCGGGTCGAGTCCAGCAGCCCGCCCGGTGTGTCCAGCTCCACCAGCAGCGCCTGCGCGCCGTCCGCGTTCGCCCGCGCAATCGCCCGGTCCAGTTGCCCCGCCGTTACCGGCTGAATGGTGTCGGACAGAACCAGTTTCTCCACCAGGGGCTGCACGGCTAAAGCCGGAGAGCCCAGTCCCAGGAACCCCAGAAACGCTGCCGCAACCAATCCCGCCAGAACCGCGAACCTGCGTGTGCGCTCGACCATGGTTTGCTCCTTCAGGACCACCCGTTACAGCCCTGCCGCCGTGTACCCAAAAAACTCCGTGCACCATCCTTGCGACTTTTTTCCGTCGCAAGGGTGGGAATCCACCCTACTTCTTCTGTCCTTCCCTGGCCTCGATCCGTTGACGCAGCTCCTGCGCCGCCCGGTTGCCAGGCTCAATCTTCAGGGCTTCGCCCGCATCGTAGCTTGCCCGGTCCAAATGTCCAGCCGCAAGGTCCAGCCGGCCCATCACCAGGTACACCTCCACCGAGGGCATCAGTTCCAGCGCCGTGCGCGCCTCCTTGCGGGCGGCCTCGGCGTCGCCGGTCCGCTCCCGCACCTCGGCCAGCCCCGCGTGCGCCTCGGCAACCTTGCCGTCGGCGGCGACGGCGGATTGATACAGCCGCTCGGCTTCCAGCAGCAGCCCGCTGTCCAGATAGTCCTTCGCCTGGACGGCCAGTTGCTCCGCGCGCTTCTCCGGCGTCAGGGCGGCCAGCCGCGAATCGTCGATCTGGTCCAGCATCGTCGCTGCCTGGCGAAAGGCAACCGCATCGAAACTGCGCGCAATACGCTCCAGCGGATCGGCCTTCGCCTCCGCGTCCGCCCCCGCCGCCTGCTTCACGGCAGGCTCTTTCCACGACTCTTCCAGCGCCTCGGCCTCGCTGTCATTGGGACGCAACCGCAGGCACTGCGCCAGCTCCGTCAAGGCTTCGGCCGCATCTCCGTGCCGCTTCAGGCTCACCGCCAGGTTGAAATGGTAGTCCGCAGCGTTGGGGTCGGCGGCCACCGCAGCCCGAAACAGCGCAATCCCGTCGTGCCCCTGCCGGCTCACCGCAACCCCCTGGTTGTTCACCACCGCAGCCAGCGGCAGAACCCGCGCCACCCCGCCAAACGCCTCCTCGGCCTTGGCATAGTCGCCGGAAAACACCAACGAAAGCCCGCGGTAGAAACCTGCCTCCAGCGCGTCGGGCCCCTGCCACCTGGGATCGCTGCTTCCCACCTTGGCGAAGGCCGCTGCGGCCTGCTCGTACTGCTGGCCGTTGTAGTCCTCCCGGCCCAGCGCCATCCACGCTGGCCCGAACTCCGGGCTCAGAACCACGGCCTGGTTCAGGTGCCGCAGCCGCTCCGCCTGGTCCGGCTCCGTAATCCCCCGGATGTACTGCTCGAATGCGTCCACCCGCATCCCTTTGCCCGCAGCCACGAACGTCTCTTCTGCCACGCTGAAGCCGGGCTCCAGTTGCCGCGTCAGCTTCCACGCCAGCGAGCCGAAGACCGCAATCAGGTCCCGCATCTCCCCCCGCGCGGTCACCGCCTCGCTCATCCGCAGGTGCGGCACGTCCACCACCTGCGCCTCGGCCACAATCCCCGTCCCGTCGGTCAGGAAGCTGCCCACAATAATCGAATCGGCGTCCAGCGTCTGCGCCAGCTTCAGCGAACTGGCCCGCGAAGGATGAAACCCCTGCGGCAGCCCCAGGTGGTCCAGCGCATACAGACGGTCCGCGCGGCTCATGGGCGCAAAACCCGCCGAAGCAAACCGGCTGCTCAGAATCTCCGGCGCCGCCTCCCGTATCCACTCCAGGCTCGGCAGCCCGCTCCGGTTCTCAAACGGCAACACCAGCAGAATCCGACCCCGTCCCGCGCCAGCCCGATCCGCACCGCTGTTCGCCGCCGCCTGTCCGCGCCCGTTCGCCGTCATCACCACGGCCAGCACAAGCCCCAGCCCCAGGCTTGCAGCCACATTCGCTACCCGCCGCAATCGAGATGAAAAAAAAGTATGCACAACAGCCTGATTATAGGTCGTAGACCGCAATTCCGTCGGTTACCGTGGCCGATCTGGTATCCCCATCGCCGCCTGGAACTGCCGGTTGAACCGGATCAGCGCCACCCATTGCCCCTGGTCTTCCTTCTTCCAAACCAGATCTCCGCCCAACTCCCTGGCAATAACCTCCGGCGGCAGATCGTGGTGCAGCCCGAAGTACCGCTCGTCCAGTTCCGCGCTCTTTGCACCCAAACTCAGCAGCGGCCGCGGCGGATCGTACTTGGTCGAAAAAACAAGCGCCGCCGAGTACTTCTCCGGCTCGCCTGCGGCCCGCTCGATCTGCGCCCCGGTAAAATCCTCCACCCGGTAAACGTCGTAAGGCTGCTTCAGGTAGCCCAACTCAGGCCGCGTCAACTCATCGGTCATCGGCCACGCGGAAAGCACTGTCGCTCCCGGATACCGCTTGTTGAGCTGGGCAATTCCCGCCAGGTGCAGCCGCACCACGTGCGCGTAGTCCAGGTTGTCTTCCGGCGCAAACCCGTACGGCGGATTGATGAACAGCCCCACCACAAACGCCGCCGCCGAGAACGCCGCCAGCCCCTGCCAGAACGGAACCCGCCGGTAAAACGTCGCCACCGCCACCAGCAGCACCAGCGGGTACATGGGCAGCAGGTAGCGCGTCAGCAGCGCCCCGCCCAGCACGCTGAAAAGCAGCGCATTCGCCAGCAGCAGCAAGAAAATCCGCCGCAGCGCCGCAGCGCCGATCGTCGCCCGGTCGTGGCCCTCCGCACCCAGCCGCGGCTCCAGCAGCAGCGCCGCAAACGTCATCAGCACCGGCACAAACAGGTTCATGTGCGCCGTCAGGTGCAGCACGCGATGCCCAAAGGCCGCCAGAATTCTCACCGGCTCCAGCGTAGCCTGCGCGTTGTAGCGCAGGTACTCGGGGTTGCCGAACAGAAACCCGGTCTTCGCGTAGTGCCAGCCGTACCACGCCGCCAGCGGCAGCACGCAGCTTGAGAGCCACGCCGCCTCCCGCCAGAGCCTGAACCGCGCCGGCGGCCTGGCCTGAAACCCCTCCACCAGGCTGACCGCAGCCAGGGTCAACGGAACGGCAATCGCCGTCTCCTTGCACAGCGCCGCAGCCGCAAACCACAGCGCCGCGACCCACGGCTTGCGGTCCCGATCCGGCAGCGCATACACCAGCCCCCACAGCATGCACGCCGCAGCAAAAATGTCTGCGTGCGCCAGCGTGCTCTGCGCAAACCAAATCGGATAAAGCCCGGTAAGAACCACGGTCCAGAAAGCCACCGCGCCCACGCCCACCAGCCGCATGGCCAGCCGCCACACCGCCAACAGTGCCAGCGCCGCCACCATCAGCACGGCCTCCCGCGTGACCTCGGGATAAAAGCCTGAAAGCTTCCACCACAGCGCCAGGTAGATGCTGCCGAGTGGCGGGTGCGAGTTGGCCGTCGCCGTGATCGGAATCAGCGAGCCGGTGCGAAAAAAGTCCCACGCCGCCGGAATGTAGTAGCCCGCCTCATCCCAGTAGTAAGGCAGGCGCAGCAGGGTAAAATGGGTGACATAAAGCGCCGTAAACACCACCGGAAAGATCATCCAGAGGGGCAATGGCGCGTCCCGCCGCGGCTGCACCAGTCTTGTCAAGCGCAAGTGATCGCTCCTGAGACCGAAGAAACTTCTGAACAAGTCGACGCTTTGAAAGGGCGCGGTTTTAGCCGTGCCATAAATGTCGCAAGCTTAACGAAGGCTTTAGCGCCCGTGGGAATGCGTCCCGCAGCAAGAACTCAATAAGAAGCTCCTCAATCAGTTCACAGGTCCTTGCGGAAAGTTGTGGCCGTGCGGCTCCAGGTTCAGCACCCCGAAGGCCTGCTCGTACTGGGCAAGATTCTGCCCCAGCACGTTCCACAGCGCCTTGGCCTGCTGCGGACTCAGAAAGATGGCCTGGTGGTTGCGGATAGTCACCTGCTCGGGGCTTTCGCTCGAAGCCAGGCCGAATACAAGCTGGAAGTCCCACACGCTCACGCGCACCTGTACGCTGTTGGCATAGGACTCGCGGTAGTCGGCGGTCTGGGCAAGATTCAGTTGGGGCTGTTGCGCGGATGGGCTCATGGTTTCACCAGATTACTCCCGCCCGCCCCAATCGGACCAGCCAAGCCAGGACCAGTCCTGCCGTACGCGTTGCGCCCGGAAGCGCGACCCTCCGCCGGCCTGCCCGATGGCCTGCGCGGACAAACGTGGCCCGCTGGCCCGCGCGGATAAGGTTGGTGCGAAAGGAGGGACTCGAACCCTCATGGGTTACCCCGCCAGATCCTAAGTCTGGTGCGTCTGCCAATTCCGCCACTCTCGCACATTCAAAAAAATGGCTTAACCACTTTGCCAGTTCGTCCCGGCTATTCCAGCTTCCCCGGCCGCCGCAACAAACCAGGTCCTCGCCTCATATGATACCCCGCCCATTGTCTTGGTCAGGAATAAGCTAAAGTTGTTGCCGGCACTGCACCCGCCAGGGTGATCGGAAGTGTTCGGAGTTGACCCTCTCTTCGCCTATCCCGCACATTTCTAAGTTCTTGGTTCGACGGGAAGATGCAAAGGCCGGGGTGATTCTATTCTGCCGCCAAATGGAACCTACACTGAGTTGCACGAGGTCGCCCTCTGGGCCCCGCGTCTTTGTCGTTGCGGCTAAGGTGGGATAGCACGATGCACTCTTTACAGGAACAGTGAAATTGCTTTAGCGGCCCGCGCCAAAGCGGTCGCCGTCACACAGGCTAAAACACCATGCCCCATTGAGTGTGCGGGGAGACACAATACCGATGACGAATGAATCCACTCTCGAACTCGCCCTGGAAGCGAAGTTGAAACGCATGCGCCTGCGGCTGGAGGCGCTCGACCAGGATACGCTGGCCGTCAAGGGCGTTCCCGCGAGCCACCGTTCATTCAGCAAGGCCAAAACCAACCTTTTGATCAAGCGCTCCACTGAAGGCATGCCTTGCGTGGTGTGCGTAGATGAGGATCTGGAGTACAAGGGCGCTGACCAGGCGCTGGCCCAGGCCTTTGCCGCCGGTCCCACGCAGCAGGGTTGGCGCATCCTGGCCTTCAGCGGCTGTGTGCATTGGGATCTCTCAGCGGCGCTCGAATACGCTCTCGACTTTCTCGGAGCGGACGAAGAGCCCGGCAAGGCCTCTGCGGCGTCCACTGCTCCAGGTAGGAGATTGCTGGCGGCCTGGGCGGAGAATCTCACTCACACGATCGCCGCCGGCCAAACGGTTTCGACGCTATTCCGCGACGAAGAGATGGAACAGGTCGCAGCCAGCACGCTCGCAGGCATGGATCGCATCATCGGCCCGGCGAATCATTCGCAGGCATTCCACCTGCAACAAGACAGTTTCGCCGGCCTCGGATTCGCGCCGGCCATAACCCGCCACCAGCCCGAAATGCGGGAACGCGCGCGGTTATAGTTCTGTTATGCGTCTCCCACTCTTTTCGATCACCCTGTCCGCTATCCTCTGCCTCCTCCCGGCTGTTTCTCCCGCCCAGACCGCGAAGCCCGCCATCACTCTCGATGAGTTCCTGAACACGACTGAAATCACCGACGCTCGCCTTTCGCCCGACGGCTCCGCGGCGGTCATCGCCACCCAGAGCCCCGACTGGAAGGCAAGCACCTGGCGGCACGACCTGTGGCTGTGGACCGCACAGGCCGGCCTGCATCCGCTGACCCACTCGGGCAGCGAAGAAAACCCCCAGTGGAGCCCGGACGGCAAGTGGATCGCCTTCGTCAGCGACCGCGCCATGGCTGGCGAAGCAACCGGAGCAGGCGGCGGACCGGAGAGCGAATCGGCCAAGGCGGATCGCCTGTGGCTCATCCCGGTTGCGGGCGGTGAAGCTTTGCCGCTCTTTCGCGAAAAGCTGGACGTGCATGCCTTCGCCTGGTCTCCGGACGGAGCCGCCCTCTATTACTCCGTGACCGTGCCCCAGACGCACGACCAGGAAGACGCCCAGAAGACCGAGTGGAAGGACGTAATCCGCTGGCGTGAGCAGCATCGCGGCGACCTGCTCATCAAGCAGGCCGTTCTGCCGGCGCTGGCTCGCGCCGTGGCCGTCGAGCCGCCGGCCAAGGCTGCCGACGGCAAGCCCGCCGACGCCAAAACCGAGGACAGCAAGGCGGCGTCCAGCCTACCTCCCGGCGCCGAAACTGTGGCAAAGAATGCGCTCGCGATCGGCGAGATCGCCCCCGCGCCCGACGGAAACACCGTGGCCTTCCTTACCCAGCCCGTTCATCGCCGCATGGAAAACCCCGCCGACTATGAGATCTTCCTTGCCGCTTCATCGGGCGGCGAGGCCCATCAGATCACCCACAACGACGCCACCGAGTCCGGCCTGCGCTGGTCACCTGACAGTCGCTGGCTGTACTTCACGGTGCAAGCCGCCTCGGGTTCGCTGGAGGGCAAGTACCGCGATGTGCAGGGCCGCCTTTACCGCCTGGATCCCGCTACCGGCAAGATCCAGCGCCTGGGCTCGGCATTCGACGGCTCCTTCGACCAGTTCACCCTCCTGCCCGACGGACGCGAACTGGCGCTGGGCTTGAAAGGAACNNGCCTCGAGTCCGCCCGCGCTTCGAGCGCGATCCTTGTCCGCCACTCCGCCATCAACCAGCCCACCCAGGTTTACCTCGCCCCTGATCCGCTCCATCCTGACCGGCTCACGGCCCTCACCGCCTTCAACCCCATCTTTGCCCAGCGTGCCCAGTCGGAGTGGCGGCCCTACACCTGGAAGTCCGACGACGGGCGCACCATCGAGGGCGTGCTCATCTTCCCGCCGGGGCAGAAGGACGCCAGGCGCCTGCGCATGTTCACGCTCATCCACGGCGGCCCTGCCGACGCCGACGGCGACCACTTCGGAGCCGACTGGTACGACTGGGCCACGCTGGCCGCCGCCAATGGCTGGCTGGTCTTCCGCCCCAACTACCGCGGCTCCGCGGGCTACGGCGACGACTTCATGCTTGAGATCGCCCCTCATCTCGTCTCCACGCCCGGCCGCGATATTTTGGCCGGTGTTGCCGCGCTGGTCAAGGAGGGCCTTGCCGACCCCGATCACCTGGCCATCGGCGGCTATAGCTACGGCGGCTACATGACCAACTGGCTCATCACCCAGACCACCCGCTTCAAGGCTGCCGTCACTGGCGCTGGAGCCGTGGAGCACGCCGCCAACTGGGGCAACGACGACGAAACCTGGGACGACGCCTGGTACCTGGGCGGCCAGCCTTGGGAAAATCCCCAGATTTACCAGTCCGAGGCCGCCCTGTTTCGCTTTGACAAGGTAAAAACCCCCACCCACCTGGTTCAGGGAGGCGCCGATATACGCGTAAGCTATCTGGAGGGGGTCACCATGGAGCGGGCCTTCCAGCAGTTGGGCATTCCGCACAGCTTTCTCGTCTTTCCCGGCGAAGGCCACGGCCTGGCTAAGAACCCCTGGCACGGTTACATCAAGCTGCGCGAGGAACTCAAGTGGCTTGAAACCTATGCCGGCAAGTAGAAGGTCCGCAAGCAGATTTGCGCTGAAGACGCCAATTATGGAAGCCGCAGGACGCCTCCGCGCATCTTCCTCATAGGAACCCATGAATCCCATCGACCATGACCGCCAACACGCCTTCCAAGAGACGCTCCTGAGCGCCCGCCGCACCATGCTCATGAGCGAGACGCTGAAGCTGGCCATGGACAGCTTCCGCGCCAGCAAGATGCGCTTTGCGCTCACCGCGCTGGGCATGGTCATCGGCACCGCATCCGTCATTCTGGTCATCACCATCGGCATGACCGGCAAGCAATACGTCAGGGAAGAACTGCAGAAGATCGAGACCAACTCGGTCGAGCTGGAATACGCCGGCGGCGGCGCCACTGCCGCGGAGCGCGTGCTCTACAGCGACTCCCTCACCCGCGACGACGAAAAGGCCGTGGTGGACAAGTTGCCTGGCGTCATGTACTCCTCGCCCGTTCTGGAGATGCACGACCGAATCAATTTTGGCGGTGGTGTGGTCAAGGATACGCTGGTGCTGGGCGTAAGCCCGCAATACCAGAACATCCGCAACCTGCTCGTGCCCGTGGGCCGTTTCTTCGACGACGAGGACGACTCAGCTCACATCAAGTGTGCCGTGGTCACCGAACTCTTCGCCAAGGAACGCTTCGGCAGCTCCGACGCGGCGGTCGGCCAGACCTTTGAGATTCTCGGCATCCCCTTCACCATCATTGGCGTCTTCAGAGAGGCCGTGCCCGACTTCGGCAATTCGGAGATTCAGGACCAGACCATCCTGATTCCCTATTCGGTGGGCCGTTACTTCGCCGGATCGGAAAACGTGAAGCAGATTTACTTTTCCATGCGCACCATGGAGGAGGTGCCCGACGCCGCCAAAGAGATCAAGCGCATCGTCCAGGCGCGCCACCGTGCCGACTCCATCTACAATACGCAAACCCTCCAGGAGTACCTGACCGTTTCCGGGCAGATAATGGACGCTCTTACCCTGCTGCTGGTGGCCGTGGCCTGCGTCACCCTGGCGGTGGGCGGCGTGGGCATCATGAACATCATGCTGGCCGGCGTCCGCGCCCGCGTCCGCGAGATCGGCATCCGCAAGGCCCTGGG
>PLGM01000172.1 GCA_003139795.1 Acidobacteriaceae bacterium
CTTTAGTGTGAACACGCCCTAGCAGCTTTGACCAAGTGGGCGTAAGGCTGTGGATTTATATACGTGCAATATTGGTGCCGAAAGAAGGCTCAGGATTCACGGGGGGCGTGCGAAGCGCTACGGACAGCGTGTCGCCCTTCGAAGTGTCGAATGCGACTGTCCGGACAATACTGGACATGATCGCCACGAAAGGGCAGGGCGGATTGTGGGCTATCCATGAAGTACCACCTGATTGGCTAGAGAGACCGAGCACTATACCATTTGAAATATATGGATACTCGGATGGCGCACGCTCTTTAAACTCCTTAAGCTGCACATTGCCGTTTACACCGTTCGAGCGCTAAGCCGGGCTCTTCGCATTCGCAATCGACGGAGCGTGGTTAGCAGGCCATCTTAAGTTCTCATTCACGCCAACTCAGTAAACAAAACCGTCGTTTACTCGGCCCATCAATAAGTAATGAGAACGCCCATTGCACCTCGAGAGTCCTGGCTTCACGCCAAATCGCCGAGTATCAGTTCGAGCAGAGGCACAACGAACGAGAGGCGGCTGTCTGCCTGATTCGCGCCACCCAGGATAGATCCCCTGAAACGCCGATGTGACCTAGGGTCGATAGAAAGCTCAAGCGCGAGAAGGTGGGGCGAAGGGGAGATGCAATCGCGCTTTACCAGCAGCGGAAGTCGGCGACTCGAGCCGGAGCAAAGCTCCCTGACAATATGCGCAATGCCGGCGTGAAGCTCAAGGAGTTGGCGGACGCCATCCTCGTGTACAGCGCTGCGCACCACCGGGACACGAGGACCATCAAGAATCGGCTCTCCAAGCTGCGTGCTGACTTCGATGAACGTAAGGCCGATACCGTTAAGCCGCAAGAGATTGATGCGTGGCTGACAGCGAACACCAAGACCCCAGCGACATCAAACCGGTATCGGGCGCTGTTCAGCCTGATCTACCGGGAGGTGTAAGCGGGCTTGCTCGATCACTTGTCCTCGGTCGGCAACTGCAACCCCCTCCTCATCGAGCCACCTCAAAATCATCTGGCTAGTTTAGTGAGCGTCACGTGAAGCACCGGTTCTAGGAAGGTGTCATGATGTGTTCAACAGGGTGTTCAAGCGTTCTGCGGGTAAAGTTTGAGTGCTTCAGTACCGGCCGAGTCAGGCCCCTATTGACTGCTTATCTTCGAGTTCCTGTTCGACTTGGCCCGTCATATCCACATCCAGATCGTCATCATCCAGCGGAGCATCAACCAGGTGGCGAAGATGGACACCACAACCGGCCCGAAATTGCTTATCACATACAAAATGTCGGACCAGGAGTATGCTCCCAACCGGATCGGCGCTCGGAGGTATTCCAATGCGGAAGGGAAACAATCTTTTGGCCTCGAATGCTCTGTTCGTTTGTTTGCTTGCGTTTGCCGGGATTGCCTTGTCTGCAGCGGCGCAGACAACTGCACCGAACGAATGGACCTGGATGGGCGGAAACAGCACAATAAGTCTCCTGCCAGATGGATTACCGTCTGGCCAACCCGGCGTGTATGGAACGTTGGGAACTCCCGCCCCCGGAGACATCCCGGGCAGCCGCACCAACACCTTGACCTGGACCGACGGCAGCGGCAATTTCTGGCTCTTCGGGGGCCTTGGCTACGATTCGAACGACATTAGCGGCGAGCTGAATGACCTTTGGAAGTTCAATCCTGCCACGAATCTATGGACCTGGATGGGCGGAAGCAGCAGCGTCGGCAGCAACGGTGGCCAACCGGGCGTGTACGGCACATTGGGAACACCCGCGGCGGGCAACGTCCCGGGAGGTCGCAGTGACGCTGCGACCTGGACTGACGGCGCGGGAAATCTGTGGCTCTTTGGGGGGGCTAGCTACAGTTCAGCCGGATTGTATCTTCTCAAGGACCTATGGGAGTTCTACCCTTCCACGAACGAATGGGCCTGGATGGGTGGAATCAACTTATCAGGTTGCGGGTCTTCTTGCAGCGCAAACGGCGAGTACGGCACATTGGGAACGCCTGCCGCCGGAAACATCCCCGGTGGCAGAGAAAATGCGGTCAGCTGGATCGACGGCAAAGGCAATTTCTGGCTCTTTGGGGGTTTGGGCTTCGACGGTGCCGGCACTTATGGGTATTTGAACGATCTTTGGGAGTTCTATCCGTCCACGAATGAATGGGCGTGGATGGGCGGCAGCAGCACAATGACCTGTATTTACACGCAGAACGGTGAAGAGTGCTCACCGCCGGGAGTATACGGCACGCTGGGAACGCCTGCTGCGGGAAACATCCCTTCAGGGCGCGCTTTTGCCGCGAACTGGACCGACAGCAGTGGTAATTTCTGGCTCTTTGGGGGATTTTGCCTTGCTTCAAGCGAAGAAGGTAATGTCATCACTTCTGTCTATTTTAACGACCTTTGGGAGATGAATCCGTCCACGAATGAATGGGCATGGATGGCCGGAAGCAACACGCCCTGTGTATCCGGATCCTCTAGCAACCCCAGTGGCGGCAATTTCTTTAGCGGCCAGCCTGGAGTGTACGGTACGTTGGGGACGCCGGCCGCGGGAAACATCCCAGGAGGGCGCGACAGCACGGCAAGCTGGATCGACGGAAGCGGCAATCTTTGGCTTTTTGGGGGCATTGCCATTGATGCTAGCGGAACATCCCCCAACGATCCCAACGATCTTTGGGAATTCAATCCTTCCACGAACGAATGGACATGGATGGGCGGAAGCGGCAGTATGGACTGCATCGCCACGCTGGACGGGCCGGAATGCTCGCCGGGAGTGTATGGCACGTTGGGAACGCCTGCCGCAGGCAATATTCCGGGAAGCCGTAACGGCGCAGCGGTCTGGACCGATACCACCGGCAATCTATGGCTCTTTGGCGGCGGCGGAGTCGATTCAGTCGGCAATTCTGGCAGTCTCAACGATCTCTGGAAATATCAGCCATCCGCAACCACACTGCCGCCAGCGCTGACACCTGCATTCAGCCTTGCGTCTGGAGCCTATGTTACCGGGACGTCGCTGACAATCTCCGACGAAATGGCGAACGCCAGTTTCTACTACACCATCGATGGATCAACGCCGACAACCGCTTCAACTCTGTATAACGGTCCAATCACGCTCTCAACCTCCGAGACTATTCAGGCGATCGCCGATGCTCCTGGCTATCCCGACAGCGGCGTAGCCACGGCGACCTACGTCGTCGGGCCGCAAGTGGCAACGCCGATCTTTTCTGTTGCACCTGTAAGCTACACTTCGCCGCAGACAGTGACCATCACCGATGTGACGCCCGGAGCTGCGATTTACTACACCACCAATGATTCGACGCCGACATCGTCCTCAACCCTATATACCGGCCCAATCTCGGTTTCGACCGCCGAGTATTTTATGGCCATCGCTGTGGCTCCGGGTTTCACAAACAGTCCCGTCGTCACTGCACTCATCTTCCCGCCGGCGCCAACGCCCGCGTTTTCGGTTCCGGCAGGGACCTACATCTCGCTGCAAACGGTGACGATCAGCGATGCGATACCTTCTCCGAACATTTACTACACCATCAACGGAACCACACCGACCACAAGTTCAACCCTGTACACTAGACCGATCACCGTCTCGTCGTCAGAGACAATTGAAGCGATTGCCACAGGTGCTGCCGCTTCCACGAGCCTCGTTGCCAGCGCAACCTACACCATCAACCTACCACTGCCTAGCTTCACCGTCAGCGGTTCAGCGGTCACCGTCGCGCCTGGGGCAACCGCAGGAAACACCTCCACGATTACCTTGACACCGGCTGTGGGATTCACTGGGAATGTCGCGCTGACCGCCGCCATCACATCCAGCCCGTCCGGCGCAGTGGCCGCGCCGACCTTGAGCTTCGGCTCGACTACCCCGGTCAGCATCACCGGCACCACGGCTGGTACGGCCACTCTCTCCATCGCCACCACGTTAGGCCAAACCCAACCATGCACAGCGGACAATCGAGTACCGCGCGGAATTCCCTGGTGCACCGGAGGCGGCGCGGTTCTGGCCTGTGTGCTGTTGTTTGGCATTCCCGCGCGCAGACGCAACTGGCGAAGGATGGCCGGGATGGTGGTCCTCCTCCTCGTCGTTCTCGCTGGAGGTATGTCGGCGTGCGGCGGCGGCGGAGGCAAAGCTTGTGTTGACCCGACCCCTGCCTCGCCGAGTACTACAGCGGGAGCCTACACCATAACCGTAACTGGCACTTCAGGCACGACCACGGCAACGGGCACCGTCACCCTCAACGTGCAATAGGTGCTACGAAATCGGCATGGCTGGGTTCTCCAGGATGTGCAGGCGTGCTGCCTGATGCAGCTTCCACTGGTCGGGTAGCGAGTTGGGCAGATCACTTTTGCGGGCTTGCGAAAGATTGGTCATCAGCTGCGTGAAATATAGCTGCGGGTCCACTTCGTGTCTGCGGCATGTGCTTGTGGGGCTGGCCAAGATCGCCGAAGAATTGTGAGCGGGTTCCCGAACCGCACCCCCTCAAACAATCATCAAGAGTGGTCAAAAAAGCCTCCGCGACATTCGTGACCTGAACCACCCATCCGCCCATCCCCGGTCGCCCGGAGGGTGTACGGGGCTCTGGGGGGAGGGGGGCGGGCAAGAATTCGGGAATCTAAACGGAGAATTCGCTTTGCTCAGCTTGAACCGGCACCCCGTTTTGAGGGCGTTTCGGGTAGGGCAAGACTTCCCATTTCAATGCAGCGCGAAGACGCTGCTTCAGGGTCTTCGACCCGAAGAAAGGCCAGGCGGCCGGGCCTCGATCAGATGATGACTGATGCCCGGCACGGTCGCTTCAACGTTGTCTTGGTCTGGGCTTCGGACCGAATCGCCCGGTCAGTGAAGCACTACCTCGACGTCCTGGACGAATTGAACCGTATAGGGGTCGAGTACGTCAGTTTTAGGGAAAACATCGACACGGGCGGTCCGCTGGGCCGCGCCGTTGTGACAATCATCGGCGTCGTTGCTGAATTAGAACGGAGCCTGATCATCGAGCGGGTGCGCGCCGGCATGCGGCGCGCCCGGCCTGAGGGCCAACACATCGGCCGCAATCCGCTGGAGCTAGATCACGCTGGAATCCAGCGCGACAGAGAATTGCTGCGCGCCGGCAAACCGCCGCCGTCCCAGCTCCTATGCCCGTCGCCAGACATGCCGCCGCCCGGCCTGTCAGGCCTGCCGCTTTCCATCCTGGCCCAGCCCGATGTCGTCCCGGGGTCTGTAGGGATGGATGGTTGTCTGGTTTGTTGGATCAAGGAGATGATGTTCTGCCTGGCATGGGGTGATTGATCTGAGTGAGACTCTGAGTCTCTGCTTGGCTCTCTATCGCGCCGGCGCACTCGCCGCGGCCCTGCCGGCCCCAGACAGAATGTAGGCGAAGTCACCACCACCCTGGGCCTCGGCGCCACCCCTGTCGCCGGCATCGCCGGCGACCAGCAGGGCGCCCTCTTCGGCCAGCACTGTGGGGGCCCGGTGCGAAGCCAAAAATGCCTCAGGCACCGGCTGATTCGTGCTGCAAAACATCAGCGCACCGCCCTTCCTTAGACATCGTGCTCGGAGCGTTTCGGATCTAGCCTCGTGAGCAATCGGTAAAACCCGTTTGTCGGCTCCGAGCTAGGATCGCGGTTTGTTCATGTTCTGTTCAAGTGAACAGCACTCTTGTCTCCGGTGTGCGAACATTTGAAGTAAGCTGCTCACAAGCAGAAGTAGACTCTGATATTCTTACCCTCGTCATCGATTCCGCCCATGCAACCTACCCGCCGTGACCTCATTCATCTGTTGCTAGGAGGGTGGGCCGCGCGCGTACTGGGCCAGGAGGGCATGGCCTCGCGCCACGTGGAACCTCAGGCCAGATCGGCGCCCTCCGGGCGTCCGTTCAACGCGAGCTTTGTAGATGTGGCCGCCAGCGCCGGCCTGACCGAAGTGGTCGTCTACGGGGGAACCGATCACAAGGAGTACATCGTCGAGGCCAATGGCTGCGGCTGTGCCTTTCTCGATTACGACAACGACGGCTGGATGGACATCTTCGTGCTTTGTGGTTCACGGCTGGATGGACCTCCGCCGGGCGCCACCAATCGTCTTTACAGAAACAATCGCGACGGCACATTCGCCGACGTAACGGACAAGGCAGGGCTGCGCCAGGCAGGCTGGGCCAACTCCGTCTGCATCGGCGACTACAACAATGACGGCTTCGAGGACATCTTCTGCACGTACTATGGCCAGAATCGTCTCTATCGGAACAACGGTGATGGGACCTTTACCGATGTGACGCGGCAGGCCGGACTCTGGAATTCCAGCGACAAACCGCGCTGGGGAGCCGGATGTTCGTTTCTCGATTATGACCGCGACGGCCATCTGGATCTATTCGTTTCCAGTTACATCCAGTTCGATCTTCACTCGGCCCCGAAGCCGGGTGAGAAGAGCTTCTGTTTCTGGAAGGGACAGCCGGTAAACTGCGGTCCGCGAGGACTGAAGCCCGGAGTCCACCTGCTTTACCGCAACAACGGCGATGGAACATTTACCGATGTGAGTGAGAAGTCGGGCGTTGGCGGCAAGCGCGACTGCTACGGCATGACAGTGGTGGCGGCGGACCTGGACGAAGATGGCTGGCCCGACATCTACGTCGCTTGCGATTCCAGCCCCAGCCTGTTGTTCATGAACAATCACGACGGAACCTTTCGCGAGGAAGGCGTCCTGCGCGGTGTCGCCCTGAGTTCCGACGGCAAGGAGCAGGCGAACATGGGCGTGGGCATTGGCGATTATGCGCTTACAGGGCATCTCGACCTGTTCACAACGCATTTTACCGAGGATACCTGCGGGCTTTATCTGAACGACGGAACGGGTAACTTCGACGATGTGTCGATGGCGGCGCATATTGGTGTGGAAGCACGCTATACGTGCTGGGGCGCCGGCATCGTGGATCTGGATAATGACGGATATCCCGACATCTTTCTGGTCAGCGGCAGTGTTTATCCTGAGCTTGAGAAGAAGTTGCCAGGGTCTGCGGACAAGACTCCCCGCCTGATCTTCAGAAATCTGGGCAACGGAACCTTCGAAGAGCTGACGACAGGTGGTCCGGGGGTGTCCGCGCCCCACTCCAGCCGCGGGTGCGCGTTCGGCGACTTCGACAATGATGGCGATCTGGATGTCTTGATTGTCAATATGAACGAGCCTCCCTCACTTCTGCGGAACGACCTCACAGGCGAGAACCACTGGCTCAAGGTCAAGTTGACAGGGACGAGGTCGAACCGGAGTGCGATCGGAGCGCGGGTGCTGGTTCGGTATGGGACCAGAACGCAAGCGCAGGCGCAGGTGAGCCAGTCGAGTTATTACTCGTCGAATGATCCGCGGTTGCACTTTGGACTCGGTGGTGAAAAGAGCGCCGACATCGAAGTTCGTTGGCCAAGCGGACAGGCTGAGCATGTTAAAGGAGTGGCAGCAAATCAACTGATAACGATCATTGAAGGACGCGGAGCCGTTCCTGGCAAGGGCTTTGGGAAAATTTGAACGGGAAATGTTGATTGCAATTTGGATTGACAGGCTTCGTGAGACAAGTTATTACTTACCGTGCAGGACATGAAAGCTTTCAATACGGTGAAATGCAATGTTTCTGACTCTCTGCGAATCCAAAAGTTCTCGTGCCCGCGGTAAAGAATCGCCATGTTGAGATGGGTCTGCATTATCCTCCTTTTTTTCGGCTCGCAGTGCGCCGTTATATGGGGTCAGTCGTCTGCGGATGCCGCATTGCTTTCGGCCTTGAACACACACCGATATGCAGATGCGGTGGACATGGCAGATTCAAGTCTGAAGACCCGCCCCACCGATCCATGGCTGTGGACAGTCAGAGGCATAGCGCTCGGAGGTCTGGGGAAAACAGAGGCCAGTCTGGAGAGCTTGGACAAAGCCCTCCGTCTCAACCCTCGGTTCGTCCCAGCATTGAAGGCCGCGGCGCAACTGACGTATCAACACCATGACAGGAGCGCAGCGAAGTACTTGCAGCGTCTGCTGGCCTTGAAGCCGGATGAGACCGCGGCCCATGCGATGGCCGCTGTTTTGGATTTCGAAGCACACAACTGCGCTGGCGCCATCCAGCACTTCGAGCAAAGCGCACAACTCGTGTTGAGTACCGAGATCTCGGCAACTGAGTACGCGGCATGTCTGGTCGATGCGCAAAGAAACGCGGATGCTGTCAAAGTTCTGACGCAGGCGCACACGTTGTATCCGGCGAGCCGAAACCTGCGCTATGATCTGGCGCTTACTCAAGTGGAAGACGGCAAAGGCGAAGCTGCACTCGCAACGCTGCAACCGGCTGCGGACGACGATGCAGGCATTTTGAATCTTCGCGCATCGGTCGAAAGTGCTGCCGGCAATCTGGATGTTGCTTTTGCTGACTTGAATCGAGCGGTGGAAATGGATCCCCAGGGAGAGCGCAACTATCTCGACCTGGCACTACTTTGTCTTGACCACAGTCATGAGCAACTCGCAGCCGATGTCCTGACGGCAGGGATAGCCCATCTGCCCAAGGATGCGGCCTTGTACGCGGTGCGTGGCATCGCCTATGCACAGCTCTCCAAGTACGACGCGGCACAGGAAGATTTTGCGCGGGCCACAGAACTCGACCCTGGAAAGCCGCTAGGCCAAATGGCTCGCACTGTGCTCTACGTTGACACGAATGAGCCGGAGAAGGCCAAACAGTCGTTGCGCCAGCAACTCAAAAGGACGCCGGGCGATGCGGTGGCAAACACGCTCCTGGCCAATCTCCTGATTCACCAGGGTGCTACACCCTCCACACCAGAGTTCGATGAAGCCAAGGCCGCACTGAATCGCGCATTGCAGACGGATCCGAATGCCGTCGAGGCTCTAGTTTTGCTGGGTAAGATTGATCTGGATGAAAACGATCTTCCGGGTGCGCTGAGCGCTCTCGAACGCGCCGAGCGGCTTGATCCGGACAACCGCACCACGCTCAATCAGATGCTTCTGATCTTACGAAAGCTGGGGCGTCAAGAAGATGCCAGGCGCGTGGCTGAGCGTTTGACAGGCTTGCTGAGCGAGGACGCGCGGCGGCGCAATAAGGACGAAGTGCGGACGGTACCGGAGCATTAGACCCCCTTCTGCTTTGCGGGGCACATGTGGTTTTCGCGTGCCGCCGGTCTGCGCTGCGTTGGGGTTGACCGCAGTATCTGCGGTTGAATCACACGGTCGGGAATTCGGAAATCCGCAACCTGGAACAGCCGTATGGAATGAGCTCAACGAGCGTCTCAGGTGAATCGGCGTTCACAGGACTAAGGGGAACCGCCGCCGCATTCGCGCCGTGCATGCCCCACTGGGGAACCTGTCGAGCCTTGACCTTGAGCACGAAGGGAACGTCCTCCTGCCAAGGGATAAACTCATCTGCGCCGGGCAACTTCACCGGCTCTCCTTTTTGAGCAAATGGCATCGAACTGATTCTGCTGGTGGCCAGTGTGCATTGCGGGTGGTTTCGGTCAATCGCCAGTGCATAGTTCCAAGCGGTCGTCGGGGCTATACGCCAATTGACACACCCCGGCGGCGTTGGGACGCCGCCAAGCACGGTAATTCTCTCGAAGGATTCTCCAATCCGCAGCACAAAGTAGAGCGGCCCCCACGCGACCGCCACGGCATTGTTTCTTCGCGTCTCGGTGCGCACTTTGAAATTGAAGCACAAGGTGACCACGTCGCCCGATTTCCACACGCGCTCCAGCTTGAAGCAGGTCCCGCGTTGTGGGTGGCGCGGACCAAGCTCGCCTGAGACAGACAACTCTGCCCGGTTGGCCCACGAAGGAATCCTGAAATAAATCGGAAATGAAACTGGATGTTCGTTGTGAATCGTAAAGCGAATGCGGTCGGAGAATGGATAGTCGGTTTCTTCCGTGATGTCAACCGTTGAACCTTCTCCAACCATAGCTTGCAAGCGGCAAGGACCATACAAGGCTGCCACCAAGCCGCTATCGGCAGTGGCCATCCACATGGATTGGATGTAGCGGGGCCAGGGCGAGTGCATGTTCGCCAGACAACAAGGAAAATTTGGAGTGAATCCGTAGATGTTTGAAGTGTCGTCGTTCAAATGCCACGGTCGCTTGGCCACAGAGACCAACACTTGATTGGCCTGCTGGTCGTATTGGTGTGCCCACATATCTGCCGTGCAAGTGCCCGGAAATGCGTTGAACATCAATTGCTCAATGCGATCGCCAAAACTCGGTTCCCCGATTGCCTCAAAACTCTTCTCCAGCGAATAGAGCAACTCTTCCACGTCGCACAATTCAGTTCCCTGGATCGGATCGGTACTGGCGAGCCACTCATCTGCATTCCACCGTGCGCCCACCTGGCCGTAACCCTTGTCCAGATTGGCCAGGCCCTGAAGAACATTGTCCTTGTCGGTTTCATCTTTCGACATCAGGTAATGGAGAACCGGGTATTGAATTGCCTGAGTAACGTTAACGCCGTGGCGAGTCCATTGCGATGGCGGCTCTTCCGGGCTCTTCTCCGCGGTCACGTCTGGAAAATGCGCGAAGTACTTGGGGTCTTCTGGAAAATGCACAAAATAGTTCTTCCAATCCGCTACGCAGCGCTTCGTACATCGTTCCATGAGGGCGAGTATGTCGTGGTCGCCCGAGCGGTTGTAATACCACCAGCCAAAGCTGAGCAACATGCCAAGCCTGCCAGGGTCGACCACCGCCATATCGCTCGAGTTACGCACGGAATCGGTGTAGTCAAGGATTCTCCGCGCGAGCGCAATTGCCCGCGCATCTCCGGTGATATCGTAGTAATCGGGAAGAGATCTTCCCAGGTGCGCCCACGCAATTGCACTTGGCGTGACGGTCGCAAGATCCCTCACCGTCAGAATGTACTGCATGTAAGGATCGGCCAAAGCCTTCAGGCGGTCGTCGTCGAGAACGCCTGCCAGAGCAGTCAATCCTTCGAGCCATCGTGGAACAAAGCGTGGAGTGCAGCACTCAGGGGTGACATTCCTCCCTGCATCTCCCTTCCACCCTGAGTCCTCAACCACTCCCCACACCGTATTCAGGTGACTCGTCAACCCGTTCGCCTGGACCTTCAATTGATCCCGAAGCCAGCCCGTCGGCCGGACGGTTCCCAAGCGCAATTTCACATATTTTGTCGGAAGCAACGGTTCGCGATTGTTTTGATAATTCGCCTTCGCTGGCCAAGGAGTTGATGTCTCTGGTGACGAAGCATTCAGCGGAGCGCCGCAGAGCAGTCTCAGACCGAATGTCGCAGGGATATATGAGCCGGCACTGGCAGCCATGAGTTCGCAGAAGTCACGTCGGCGCATTGACGCTCCTTATCTGGGAGTTCGATGTGGGCGTTGCCCGGATTCGCTTACGAGAGCCGAATCAAGACCGAATGGCTCCAGAGGCCAAACGGATGCAGCTAAGCGGACACAGGCATCTTGGTCTTGCATCCCAGTTCACCCATCGTAACTCATCCTTCCCTATGCCTTGCCTTTACATTCATCGGGATGCACGTTGCTCATCCAAAAACGTCTCGCACTCGGAAATGGTGGGCATGGATGTCTGAGCGCCAGGCCGGGTCACAGACAGGGCGGCCACGCCACAGGCAAACTCCGCGGCATCCCTTGGTGCCATTCCGCAATCCGCAAGAGCGAAGGCAAATGCGCCATTGAATGCGTCGCCGGCTGCGGTGGTGTCCACTGCATGAACCGGAAAGGCGTCAACGTATGTGCTTTCCGTGTCTTCCCCAGCCATGTACACACCCCTGGCTCCGAGCTTGAGAATCACGTTTCTTATTCCAAGGCCCAATAGCCGGTCGGCGGATTCTGGTGCAGAACGCGCGGACAAGCCAGGAAAATGCGCTTCCACCAGCAGTTGCGCTTCAGTCTCATTTGGCGTGAGCCATGTGACGCTCCGCAACAATTCCTGAGAGAGCGGACATGCGGGAGCAGGGTCCAGAAGAAATGGGATGCCCGCGGATCGCACCAGTTGGCCCAGGTACTCAGTGGTTTCGCGAGGGATCTCCAACTGGCCAAGCACCATGGTGGCCTGTTCGATCTGCTGCCGGTAGCGATCAATGTCGTCAGGGAGCAATGAGCCGTTGGCTCCTGGAATCACCACGATCGTGTTGTCGCCATCCGCGGAGGTCGTGATAAGAGCCGTTCCAGAGGAGCCCAGCGCACTTCCCACGCAACTTGTATCCACACCTGCCTGCTCAACGCCTTCACGGAGTTGAGTCGCAAAGGCATCGCTTCCCAGTTTGCCGATGAGCTTTACGGAAGCTCCGAGGCGAGCCAGAGCAACAGCCTGATTGGCCCCTTTGCCGCCGCAATACGTGTTGAAATCCAGGCCGATGATCGTCTCTCCGAGCGCCGGGAGGCGATTCACTCCTGCAACCAGGTCCAGATTCAAGCTTCCCACCACCACAATTAATTTCTGCATAGAATTGTCCGCCTGTCATCAAAAAATGGGCGCGACAGCAATGGCCGTCAGCCCGATCAAAAAGAAAACGAACATGAATGGGATCAGCTTGCGGGAATTTGCGGGCGCCGTCGCGAATTCGCGCCAGACAAAAACACCCCATGCCGCCGAAACCATCGTGGCGCCCTGCCCGATGGAGTACGAAATTGCCGGCCCCACGATATGGGCATGGGAGGCTACAAAATTGGAGAGCGCTCCCGTACACCAGATCATGCCTCCAACCACTCCCCAGAAATGCCAACTCTTATAAGCCTTCCAGTAGTCCGACATGGACACCGTGCCCTCGCCTGCGATCGGGTTTCGCATCAGCCAGAAATTCACTGGTATGGCACAGACTGCGACACCAAGCGCGAAAACAAAGGCGACCGTGTAGGGACCGAGCGGATGTTCGACCATCGCCGATTTCGCAACGAAAGGATAGAACAGGCCCATTAGGATCCCACTCGCAACACTCAAGCGGACTCCTCGCATGCTTGATCTGCGACTGTCCTCGCGGCGCTTGTAAGCGATCGCATCAACGATGATGGCAGCGACAACGAAAGCCACTCCGCCGAATAACAGAATCGGATTGCCCCGTGGGTCGATCACATAATTGAAGATAACTCCTACAACGAGGGCCAGGCCAATTCCGATGGGAAAGGCGACCGCCATCCCTGCGATTGCAATGGATGCCACCAACAGAATGTTAGCAACGTTGAAGACTACTCCTCCTGCCAGGGCAAACAATACACTCGAATGATTTGCTCGAGAGAGATTGGGGAGAAAGGCGGATGCCCCGCCATTCAGGTTGCCAAGCGTGAATCCCCATAACAGACTGGCCAAAATCATTCCGATTACATAGTCCCAGTAAAACAATTGGAAAGAGTAGCCGGCTGTAAGTTTCTGCGTGTTCGCCCAGGATCCCCAGCAAAGCATGCTGAATAACATCAGCATGAGTGCAATGCCATATGCTTCCGGCTGAAACATCTCGCCTCCTCACCAGCGTTCAGGTCAGACAGCAGGATGCAAAAGCCTGGCATCCGCAAGAGGGCGCTGCTCTCGAGCTCGCGCCCGACGTTCCAGGTGCACTGCCGGCCAAGTACGCTTGTTACTTACATGGCCGGCAATGCATCGTTGCCTAGAATCGGATGTGTGCTGAGACCTGAACGTCGCGCGGCGAGTCCTGGCTTGTTGAGAATCCGAACTGCGTGTTTGACAGATCGCTAACTGGAGCCGTCAAGTTCACCCGGTTGAAGAGATTGATCAACTCGCCGCGGATCTCGAACCTGCCTGCGTCACCGAGGGTCGGCAGGGCAAAGCTGCGCTGCGCAGCAAGGTTTACGTTCGCGAACCCGGGTCCGTCATACGTATTGCGGCCAAGGTTGCCCTCAGTCCCAATAGCCGGCACCGGGAAAGCGCTTGCCGGGAATAGGCCCTTCAGAAAGTTCCCGCGCTTGGTGCTGATGTGATTGCCGAACGAGGGAGTATTGGGCACGTCATAATCCCATCCATCGCCGTTATAATCTCCGCCCGAGGCAAACTGCGCCGACGTATATACCGTGAAAGGCTGGCCCGACTGCAAGATTACGACTGGAGATAACGTCCAGCCTTGTGTAATGGTGCGGGCCAGACCGGTCCCGGCGCCCGGCACACTCCAGACACCGTCTATTGAGAAGCGGTGACGGGAATCGTAATCGGAGCGGCCATACTGGCCTTCGAGGGTATCGGCATCCAACACGTTCTCTGCTGCACCTCCGTTCACACCGTTGTCGTTATCGCTGGTCAAGTCGAGTGCCTTGCCAAAGGTATAGATGGCGTGAGCTGTCCATCCTCTCGAGAAATGCCGGGAGATACTGAACGCCGCTTCATCGGAATTGGAAACTCCGATGCTCCTCCCATAGAGGACCTCGCCAAAACTGCTATTGAGCCTGGCCAGGTTTCCTCCGTTGATAATCTCGTCTCCAGCAAATCGATTTGCGTCGGTCTGCAGATACAAGTTGCGCCCGGCAGTTCCAAAGTAGTCGGCCTCGGCCATAAAGCCTGCAATCTTGTGCTGTACTCCCAGTGCCCAGCTATGCACAAGCGGGGGCGTGAGATTCGGATCGATTCCTCCGACCGAAAGGCGGGTTCCGACGATGCCGCCGTGCGGGTCCACCTGAAAACTGATTCCCGGCGGCGGTGCAAACCCCTGGGCTCCTGAACTGCTCGTTCCATACGAGAGGTTGGCCGCCGTGACGCCAGCGGTGAACAGGCTGATGGAAGGATCAATATCGTCCGGAGGGTTCTCCCGCATGTTATTCATGTAGGCGTATTCTCCGATCTTGTTGTTGAACAAGCCATAGCCGCCGTGCACCGACGTACTGCCATTGCCGAAAACATCCCAGGCAAAGCCGACACGTGGTGCCAAGCGGTATTTCGCAGCGTCCGTTGCAATGCCGTTGGCGCCACGTACCACCATCGATCCATTGGCAACCTGGTCCTCAAACGTGCTTCCCGATCCGGGCGTGAAAAAAGCAATCGGGCTGTGTCCATTTTCCAACGTAGAGAGATGGCCGAAATAATCGAAGCGCATTCCAACGTTGAGCGTGAAGCGACGGTTCATCTTCCAATCGTCCTGCACATACGGAGCGACATAGAGCAGCGCCACACGTTGGTAAAGGTTAGTAGCCACCTGGTCCGTTTTCAGATTCAACACCGGTCCACTCTGATCAAATGGCTGGTCGGATGCCATATCAAGCAGATTCAGCATCAGGAAGTAGGGGCGAACATCGCCGTTCTCGAAATCATCCAGATCCTGTTGCCGATCCACATCGATACCTACTCGAAACGTGTGCGCACGACGCGTATAGTTCAGCGTATCGTGTGCATACCAGTTGTTCTGCACCCAACCGGAAGGGCCCCACTGCCAGAAATCCGCGTCGATACCGCCGATATAGGCGACCGCCGGCAGGGATGGAATGCTATCCGGCTGAAATCCCGTCGAGCGCGTGAATCCGACACTTACTTCATTAGCAAGGGAAGGGGAGAACGTGTGCAGATAGTCGAGCTTGTTATAGATCGTGGTGTCCGGAGTGATGTACGAATAGACTGGCCTCGGGTTCGCATTCTCTGCCTGCGTCGTGTTGCGGAACAAGCTGTAAAAGAGCTTGTCCTTGTCGCCACGGAGATTATGATCAATCCGGACGTGTCCCTGGAATCCATTGTTCAATGGGGACGCATTGATGAACGTCTCACCAGAGGCAACCAGACTGTCCGGAATATTTGCCGGAGTAAACGGGCTCCCGTAGTCCTGCTCGATCTCGGCGATCGTTAGAAGATTCTTGGTGGGAAACACGCTTGGTGGAGCCGCGCTAAAGAACTTTGCCGCCATGGAGTTGGGAAAGTTAGTTGTGACATAGTTCTCGTAAGCCTGGGTCTCCACATTCTCGTCGAACGTCTCTCCGAGGGCGCTCTTCATCCAGAACAGCGACCCGAAGAAGAACGTTCGATCCTTGAAGATGGGTCCACCCACGGTGCCGCCGAAGTCATTGCGCAGAGAGTGGGGCACCTGGGTCTCAAACTCCGTGCGAGCCGTCATGGCGGCATCGGTGTGCATCTCCGAAAGGCTTCCATGGAATTTGTTGGTGCCTGGCTTGGTGAAGACTTCGATCAACGCGCCGCTCTGCCGACCTTTGCCTGCAGAAAACACCGAAGAGCTGATCTTCATCTCTGCGACCGTATCGGGTTCCGGGTTAATATTGACCACACCGTCGCGAGACGTGCTCATCACGTTGTTTCCGTCCACCTGGAATTCATTGACGTCCTGGCGCTGGCCGGCCGCATTGATCTGAAAGCCCTGCTCGGTGCTGAAGCTGTTTGTGCCCTGCGAGCCAGCCGAGGCAATGGATCCAGATGCGTCCCCAAGCCCTGTCACACCGGGGGCCAAGGATGCGACGCTGGCATAAAGATTCTGTGCAACAAGTGGAGACTCGGCGACCGTTTGATCCTCGAGTGTACGGCTCATGGTGCCTTGGCTAGTTTCCAAGGTCTCCGTCTCGGCACGTACCTCCACCGTGGCTACGTTTTGCCCGACCTTGAGCTTGGGGTAAACCGCGCGAAGAGCGCCGCCCTCCACAAGCACATCCTTTTGCTCCCACTTCTCAAATCCTGGAGCTCCAATCTGGATCCGATATTTCCCAGGGGCGAGGTGGAGGATGCGAATATACCCCTGCGCATCGGAAATGGCGGTTTGTTGAACCTGCGTGTCCTGGTTGGTCACCGTGCATTGTGCGCCCGGAACTACGGCGCCACTCTGGTCTACAACCGTCCCCTCGATTCCGCTTGCGTACTGCGCTCGGCCCGGAGTGGCCAGGAGCAGCAATATGGCCAGCATCGTGAATGCACGAAGGCCAACTAGCCTCAAAGTCGATACCATCGGTGTCTCCTTTATTCGAGATTGCCTTGCCTCCTTGAGGAAGGAAAGCACCTTGAAAGGTTTCAAATTCTGATGCCAAAAATAATATCCCTACAATTTTCCTCTTGTCAACTATTTTGTCCGGCGTGGTGAATTTGAACGTCCTGGCCCCTTGCAATCCTACGCCTACAGGCCGGGAGTGGATAACAGTAGACTCTTCTATGCTATTGGTTTTATAATATGTTACGAGGAATTCGTCCGGTACAGGCAAGCAGGATAATGAGACGGGAAGGCTCACAGTCGGCAATTGCGAACCGAGCTGACTGCTCGCCATCCAGTGGCATTCTGCGGATCGAAAAGACTGTACTTCTGGAATGAAAGCTTTTATATTGCTCTCTGCCGTCTCTTCGCAGGTCTTTCGTGTCAGGAGGATTAATCGTGAATCACCTTCTCCGTTCTCTTCGCTTGTCCGCGGCATGCCTGGTAGTGGCCACTGCCGTCTATGCTCAGGACACTCTGGTTCCACCGGTGTTCGAGCAGATTCCCGGGCCATCCTGCGCAGCCATCCCACAGTGGAACGCGCTCGCCCCACCCGCCACTTGTACCAGCGCACAGTTCAGTGAATGGCTACGCGACATCACGCATTGGCGCGCGGAGAGGCTCATTCGTGTCGGATATGACGATTCTCTGTATCGGGAGCCGTCGCTACTCTGGACGCAGTCAAGCTTTGTCCAACCCCAGATGATGATTCACGATCGCAAGTTCTATGACCCGTCAACCCGCCAGTACACTGTCGATCGCTATCTGGACGACGTGAATCAGCGCTATGGCGGCGTCGATAGCGTGCTCATATGGCACACTTATTCGAATATCGGCATTGACAGCCGGAGCCAATACGATCTCTTCCGGGATCTTCCCGGTGGACTTAGCGCCGTCAAGCAGATGGTGGACGACTTTCACAGGCACAACGTACGCGTTTTCTTCCCGATCATGCTGTGGGACCAGGGAACCCACAGCGAAGGAGTCTCCGACGCTGAAGGTATCTCGCGTGAACTCACTTCCATTGGCGCCGACGGCATCAATGGAGACACGCTGGAGGGAATGCCGCGCACCTTCCGCAATGCCTCCGACAACAAGGGGCACCCGTTGGCGCTGGAACCCGAGGTGGGAATGGCCTCCGACGAAATGCTGGCCTACAACAGCCTGACCTGGGGTTACTGGGACTACACCTTCGTGCCGTCTGTCAGCCGCTTCAAGTGGCTTGAATCCCGCCACATGGTGAACATATCGAACCGCTGGGCTCACGATCATACAGATGACCTGCAGGAGGCCTTCTTCAACGGCATTGGCGTCGAGAGTTGGGAGAACATCTGGGGCATCTGGAACCAGATGACACCACGCGACGCGGAGGCTCTTCGGCGGACAGCCACGATCGAACGTGCATTTGCATCTTTACTTACCAGCCCCCTGTGGGAGCCGCACTTCCCCATGCAGCAATATGGGGTATTCGCAAGCCAGTGGCCGGCAGAGACTGAGACGCTGTGGACGATCGTCAACAGGAACGGATATTCCACCTCCGGCCGCCAGATGCTGCTCCCCTACAAAGCCAATGCTCACTATTTTGATCTGTGGCATGGAGTCGAGATACACCCGGAGCATGAGGGCAACCTGTCAGTACTCGCGTTTGATATCGAGAGCAACGGATTTGGCGCCATCCTGGAAGAGACCGCGCCAGATCCGAAACTCGACAAGCTGCTTCCGGCAGTGCGAGCCCTGAGTGAGCATTCGCTCAGTCAGTTTTCACATGAATGGCATTCTCTACCTCAACAGTTGGTTCCCGTGGAAAAAACCAAGCGTGTCTCTGTCGCTCCCGACGGAATGGTGAAGATCCCGGAAGCAGATTATGTTTTTCGCGTCAACGGAATCGAAATCGAAGGCATGAACGACGACGGAGTAGACTTTCAGTATCCATGGGAAAGCTCGGCCAGACGATATCATGAGCACAAGATTCATATCGGATCTTTCTGGCTCGATAAGTATCCCGTTACCAACGCGGAATACAAGCGTTTCCTGGACGCCACGCATTACCACCCGGCCGACGATCATAACTTTCTCAAGGACTGGACCAATGGAACTTATCCAATGGGGTGGGGAAACAAACCAGTGACCTGGGTCTCGCTGGAGGACGCCCGCGCCTTTGCGCGATGGTCGGGCAAGCGTCTGCCTCACGAATGGGAATGGCAGTACGCCGCGCAAGGCGCTGACAGTCGGCTCTATCCATGGGGAAATCTATGGCCTCAATCTGCGCTGGCCGGGCCTGACAGCACCATAGCCATAGATAGCACTCAAGACACCCTCTATTTCCCTCTTCCCGACAAGGGACGAGACGCGCTGGCCGCCAGCGACGTGGACGCTCACCCCGCAGGTGCAAGTCAATTTGGTGTAATGGATATGGTAGGCAACGTCTGGCAGTGGACGGACGAGTATGTTGACGATCATACACGCGCTGCCGTTTTGCGCGGCGGGAGTCATTATCAACCCCAGGGATCTCGCTGGTATTTCCCGCAAGCCTACAAACTTTCGCAGCATGGCAAGTATCTTCTGATGGCGCCGAGCATCGATCGCTCGGGAACAGTTGGATTCCGCTGTGTCGTTGATGGCAATTGAGAGGTCTGGTGCTTCCGAGGAAGCGTGGCCCGCGTGGCCGCACGGACCACAGAGTGACCGCGGAAGGCCGGCGGCACCTGAAGAGCGGCTGGCGTGAATTAGTACATCGTCCAAATAGTGCTTTATATTACCGCGATTTTCGGTTGGAGTTAGTCATATGCCGAGAGTCGCTCCCGTTGTCTCGCTCAACTCCACTGCCAAAGCCGCGCTGGACCAACTGGTACGGTCGCCATCCCATCCACTCCACAGGGTCTGGCGCAACGGAGCCGGATCGTTTTGGCAGCCGCTGCCGGCAGGACAAATCAGCAAATCGCTGCCCAACTGCAGATGCCGGAAGTGACGGTGAGCAAGTGGCGCCGCAACTTTGTCTGCAAGGGACTGGAGGGCATCAAGGATGCACCCCGTTCCGGCCGGCCAGTAAAACACACCAGGAAATCGTACAGCGGGTGCAGAACCGAGCCTGCCGGCAACCAGAACACTACAGCCGTTGGAGTGTTAGAACGCTGGCCAAAGACTTAAAGTTGCCGCGCAGCACCGTGCACCAGATCCTGGCCGATTCCGGTCTGCAGCCCATCGGATTCGCACCTTTACCTTCAGCCCGGATCCCGATTTCGAAGCCAAACTGCTGGACATTGTCGGCCTGTATTTGAATCTGCAGAAAAATGCGTTGGTGTTGTGTGTCGACGAAAAGACCGGCATCCAGGCTCTGGACCGCACCCAACCGTTGCCGCCTTTGAGTGCAAAGAAACCCCGCAGTTGGACCAACGAATACGTCCGACACGGCACCCAGGGTCGCCGCGGCGACCTGGCGGCTCTGGAAATCGCCAGCGGGCAAGTCGTAGCTCATGTGAAACAACGACGCACCTCGGTTAACTTTCTGCGCTTTCTGAACGAAGTGGTCGAAGCTTTCCCCAGGCAAGAGTTGCACATGGTGCTCGACAACCTCAATATCCATAAAAACGCGGCAGCGCGGCGATGGCTGAAGCGAGCCACGTTGATAAGCGGCGCAAGTCACTCGGCTTGGTGGTAAAGCGCCACCGCTCCGGCTTCGAATCCGGCGGGCGCGCATCTATCACCACTACCATCAGAACCTTCTTGTGAACGTCGATTCCTGCTATCTTGTTCGCCATCGCTCCCTCCTGGCATGAAAGCGGCAGGAAGCGTGTGCAATGACATCAGACACCGTCACGTGCTACCAAACCGCCCCGACAGGCGGATGGCGCGACACAGATTGGTTCAAGCACGCATCCCAGGCCAAACTCTATCACGGCCTCAACTGCTCCAGGGTCGTTCCGGCCTTTGCCGTTCCACGCCAATTCCATCGTAAAGGCTCGCGGCCCGAAACGATTTTCATCCCTTTGGGTGGGCCGAAGGCCCATGTGTAACTCTATCGAAGCTGAACCGGCCGAGAGAACTCGGCTCAATCTCTATCGGAACTGCCCCGGCCGAGAAAACTCGGCTCAATCTTGCCTCGTCTGCCGGGGCAGTCCCGATAGGGACCTAACGTTTATCGGGGATTAATCCTGCCTGCCGAACTGACAACGTTCGATTTTGGGGTGTCGCGAGAGGGGCATTCCATCCGACGCCGGTCCGTCGGATTGACAGTTCATGGCAAGCTGTTGCCTAAGTAGTAACTGACGGATTGGCGACGATACGACCGGAACCCATAAGACCGGGCCAAGTCGGAGCTGTAAACGTCACTGGAGTCATCAATCGGCGCGAGCCTGCTTTGGACGAGCTCTCAAGACCTCATTCGTCGTTGGCAGTTAATTGGCAAAGAGTTTTCTCTTTAAGAAGGTGCGACAGCACAGGGCCACATGCTGTGTGCGGTTTCCGCTCTTCGACGCCAGGAGAATTCATTTTCCCAAAGGCCCAGAACTCCGCGGATCGATCCCGAGCGCGTCCAAAGATCCAATCAAACGCAGACTCGCATTCGAAGAAGTCAGGAACCTCTTCGTCAGGCTTGATTTGACGGCCTTCTTCTCTCGCTTCTCCTCAAAAATGCTGACTTTCCGCTGAACGCTCAAAGCCAAATCCATCCACGCAGCGGGGTCTTGCGATTCCAGCCCAGAGTTCTCAACCATGGCAACGCTCTTCTCGATTGCCAACCACTGCACATCCGGTTGCGGAGCCAAATCAATGACCGCTTGATATAGGTGATCCTTTTCAAACAGGATATCGACAGAACTAGGGAACCTCTGCACAAGTC
>PLGM01000122.1 GCA_003139795.1 Acidobacteriaceae bacterium
CCAATAACAATCTTGCCGCCGCCAGTCTGCTCAATCCCGCAGGCGTCGCGCTCATTACGCACTATCCGAAGCCGACCACGTCCGGGTATGTGAACAACTACATTGCCGCCGCATCCGCGCCGACCACCGCGAACGAATACATCATTCGCGTCGACCACAACCGCAGCGATGCCTCCCGAATGTATTTTCGGTGGGCATATAAGTACGAGCAGAAGATCAACTCACCACAGTATTATGACGCCGGCTACGGTGGCGACGATCCTGGCGGTCCAGGCAATGTCCGTCCCAACAACCGGTTCAGCGTGGCCGCCGGTTTCAGCCACGTCTTCAATGCGACCACAGCAGTCAGCGCCAATGCCGGATTCCAGCGTTGGATTCAGGACGGTGTAGACCAGGGGTATCCCTTCGATTTCAGCGCGATCGGTTTGCCGGAATTCCTCACCAAGAACTCGTCGCTGTTTTCTATAGTCGGCACTGACTTCAGCTCCCTTGGCCCGGTTCAAGGTTGCGAATGTTTGCCGGCCACAAATGTGGGCAGTGTGGCAGCCGCATCCAGAATCGGCCTCAGGCGCGGCGGGGCTCCTTCATAGCGCGGCCTGCGCTTACTGGGAGGGTAACTACGAGCAAAGCGTCGCCCAGGCAGGGCAGGCGCTGCGGCTGTCCCCCCAAAGCGCCGAAGCCCTCTACTGGTCGGTCAAGGCCAACGAACGCATGGCCGTCGCGGCGCTCTCCCGGTTCGAGTATCTGGCTCCTCAGTCCGCCACAAACTATGTTATGGTTGGCGACCTCTACCGGTATCAGCGGCAGATGGATAGCGCGCTGAGCGAATACAAGAAGGCGCTGGCCATCGATGCCCACGATCCCGCGGCGCTAATGGGTGCGGCCGTGGCCGATCTCTCCGGAGGGAGGCTGCATGAAGCTGCCTCGATGGACCAGATCGCCCTTGCCGACCGTCCGCTCGATCCGCAACTCAATCTGCTCATGGCCGAGATTCTGGCAGCGAGAAACCAGTACGACCAGGCAAAGGCCTACCTGGCTAAGTGCCTTGCCGCTCCGCCTGAACTTCAGCCTCGCGCGCATCTGCTGCTGGGCCGCGCCGACTCGGAAGAGGGCAAGACAGAAGAAGCTATCCAACAATTTGAACTGGCGCTCCCCGGCGATGAGGACGGCAGCATCCATTACCAACTCTCGCGCCTATACAGAAACACGGGCAATCTAGCCCAGGCGCAGAAGGCTGAGGCGGGAGCCAAAGCTCTAATTAAAAAACGCGACGCAAACGCCGCCATCGCGGTTCGTGAAGCTACCGGTGCAAATCCATAAAGAAGACCGCAGACTCCAAACGGTGCCCACACAGCTCATGCTCAAATTCTGTATCTTTTCTTGCATTGTCTCCGTTTTCCTGGGTATTGTTTCGATTCTTCTGCCGGCATTTGCTCTGATCGCGCATGCGGATTCGGGCTTTCAGACCACAATCGCACCGATTCCATCGGAGGTAAGCTCCGTCCATTTCAAAGTCACAGTGAACGGCACTCGCCTCGTGTGATCCACGCCGTTCGCGGATATTACCTGTTGAATTTCAACGTGAGCGGACCTTCAAAGATCACTGTCACCGCGGACAACCCTCGTTACTGGGGCGCCGGGGTCGAAGTCCAGCCCATGCGGCTTGGCATCCGTCCACATCGCGAAGGCGCGTCCATCAGTTTCCCGCTTGAGGGACCGGCCAAGTTATCCATTACTCGGCCGGGACACCATTTCGGCGATTCCGAGATGCTTTTCCTTTTTACCAACGAGCCGGGCCGTTCCGGCATCACATCCGAGACGCCCGGCATTCATTACTACGGTCCGGGTATACACCGGGAAAGCGCCGATGCCAAAAGCGGCAACCATATCTGCCTGGCCACAGGAGCAGTGGTATTTTGGGGCTCTCAATGTTGGGAGGGGCAAGGCATAGAACGACAACCGCTGCCAAATGCCGCCCAGTCCCACGCAAGCCCTGACGGTTAGAATTGAGTATGGCTCCAATACTGCTTTACAGCAGTGTCAAGGACGGATGGCGCGGTCTCGGCAGAGAACCTTAGCGAATGGAGAGCGGAGCGAACACGTGCTTTTCTCGTCGAAGATTCATCCAGACAACGGGCATTTCGGGAACGTTCTTGCTCGCACGATTTCAAGGGCTGCCTCTTTGGGCTGCCCCCGAATCGTCTCCCTCACCCTGTCTTCTCCACACCGGCCACGGGTACGCACCATTCATCGATGGCTTCCTGGATCAGGTTCAGCCCGGCCGGGACGCGTTCGTCACTGAACAATATGCGGCAGAACTTGAAGTGCTATTGGAGAGCTGGCGTGAATCGCTGTGCTCTTCCCCGCGAGATCTGCATGCAATCAAACGGCTCCTGCCGGCAACACTCGACGCCGCGGCCCTGGGAGAAGCGACTCTAACAACACTGCGCGCTCAGCCGCCAATTGAATCCGAAAAAGCAGCCTTTCCGGATTCAAAAGCTTCCAGCAGCGCGGTTTTCGCTGAAACTCTGAAAGCATATCTTGCACCCATCAGGAAATTCGAAACTGCGGAGCTTCAGATTTACGGCATTCAAGTCATCGGCACTGCTCCGCTCCAGCTCAGCACAGATATCCACTATGACCTCCTGGGCACACTTGATAACAATCGCCGCGAAGAACGGACCGGCGCCTGGAATTTGATCTGGCAGAAGAATTCCGATGGGCAATGGCTCATCCTAAAATGGTCGGCGGTAGGAGAATTGCGCAGCAGGATGACCGGCCCTGGGTTCGTGGATATTACAGCCTCTTGCATGACGGGAAACATCTCCTATGAGCGGCAAATGCAACGCGGCGTCGACCACTGGCGAACTGTGCTTGATGGAGCCTGTGGTATCGATATATACGGGAACAATGGCATAGCCGCAGGCGATTTCGACGGCGACGGCTTTGACGACCTGTATGTGTGTCAGCCGGCCGGGCTTCCGAACCGCCTTTATCGCAATCGTGGTAACGGCACTTTCGAGGACGTGACTGAGAAAGCTGGTGTTGGGATTCTCGACGGAACTTCCAGTGCCATCTTTGCGGACCTGAACAACAACGGGCATCAAGATCTGATCGTGGTGCGCACGAGCGGCCCATTGCTATATATCAATCGCGGCGACGGCACCTTTGAACTGAAGCCGGACGCATTCCATTTCTCCAGGCCGCCCAGGGGGACTTTTACCGGAATTGCCGTAGCCGACTATAATCGCGACGGTCTGCTTGATGTCTACTTCTGCCTGTACAGCTTCTACCAGGGCCTGAGCGAATACCAGTACCCGAGCCCCTACTATGACGCCCAAAACGGGCCGCCCAACTTCCTCCTGAAGAATCGCGGCGACTACACGTTCGAGGATGTGACGGTCTCCTCGGGCATGGATCGGAGTAACAACCGTTTCAGTTTTGATTGCAGCTGGAATGACTATAACAACGATGGCTGGCCCGATCTTTATGTCGTGAACGACTTTGGCCGCAAAGTCCTCTACAGAAACAACGGCGATGGAACCTTCACCGATGTGAGCGTTGAAGCCGGTATCGAAGACCCAGGCGAAGGCATGAGCATGACGTGGCTCGACTACGACAACGACGGCTTCGACGACTTGTATGTCGTGAATATGTGGGAGCCGGCCGGGATGCGGGTCATGACACAGAATCAGTTCTTGCCGTCTGCTCCTGAAGATGTGCGCCGCGTCTACCGGCAGGATGCCATGGGTAATACTCTGCTTCATAATGAAGGAGGCAGAGGGGTGTTCCGCGATGTTACGGATGAGTCGGGCACACGCTTTGGCGGTTGGAATTGGGGCAGCGGCTCCTGGGACTTCGACCATGATGGCTACCCGGACCTGTATGTAGCCAACGGGTTTATCTCCGGCCCGAAGAAGGATGATCTATCAAGCTTCTTCTGGCGTCAGGTAGTGTCGCGCTCCCTTGCAAACAAAGGGAAATCGGAGGGTTACGAAGACGCCTGGAACGCCATCAATGAATTCATCCGCTCGGATCATTCCTGGAGCGGTTATCAACGCAACAACTTTTACATCAATAATCGAAATGGGAGCTTTACCGAAGCGGCCGGAGTTCTGGGATTGGACTTTCTGGACGATAGCCGCGCGTTTGCCCTTGCCGACCTGAACCACGACGGACGGCTAGAGGTCATTCTGAAGAACCGGACCGCCCCACAGATCAGGGTACTCCAAAATCAGTTGAGCCCCATCGGTCTCGCGATCGGTTTCTCACTTAAGGGCACGAAGAGCAATCGCGACGCGATTGGCGCTGTGATTGAGTTGGAGACGCCTATCGGTCGCCAACGAAAAGCCGTGAGCGCTGGCTCGGGCTTTCTTATGCAACACACTAAAGAAGTGTATTTCGGGTTGGGAGCTGTGCGGACACCGCTGCGTGCCCTCGTGCGCTGGCCGAGTGGCGCCGAGCAGGTGTTTGACAACCTTCCGCCCGGGAATAGGATCGAAATTGAGGAGGGCTCGCCCACCTTTAAGGCGTTGCCATTCGCGCCCTCGCCAAGGTTTCCAGCATCCCCCCACCCGCAGGAAAATGAGATTCTTCCAAATGCATCTGAAACTTGGTTGGTCGATCCCATTCTCGCGCCCGACTTCATTCATCCGGATCAGCAAGGCAAGATGCAGCGCCTGACGGATTACGAGGGCCAACCTCTGGTGCTCGTCTTCTGGCAGTCCGATTGCCAGCAAAGCCAAAAGCAACTGCAAACCATGCAGACGCTGTGGCCAGAATTGCAGCGCAATAAGTTGAAACTGCTGGCAATTAGAGCCGACGATCCCCAAAGAGCCCCCGGAAACGGGCAATCGGCCATGGGTCGCGGCTTCTCATTCCCGATGCTCGCCGCGGACGAGAACACACGCGCGGTATACAACATCTTCCATCGCTATCTTTTTGAAAGACGTCGCGACATGGTGCTGCCGACCGCGTTTCTAATCGACTCCGACAGCGCCGTGATCAAGGTCTACAGTGGATATACCGAGTGCGCGCATATCCTGCGGGACTGGCAGTCGGCCCCGGTCGGCACGGATGCCAGACTGCGCAAGGCGCTGCCATTTCCCGGCCAGTACTTAGGAACTTGAGAGTACCGAGTTCT
>PLGM01000095.1 GCA_003139795.1 Acidobacteriaceae bacterium
TATCAGTTGGCCGTTCGCGACATCGTTCGGTCCGGCCGCATCGGCGCTATCGTTCATATCGAGCAGGAATGGAATGTGAATGAGGAGCGTTGGCGGTTTGTGGATAAGGATACCGGCAACTCACCCGTGAGGGAACAGGATCGCATCCTGGAATGGAGAAAGTGGCTCTTCGAGCAAAAGTCGATGCTTCGCGAGGAAGATACAGACTGGGATCGCTGGCTATTAGGCAAGCCTCGCCGTCCTTTCGATCCCCATGTATATCTCGAGTTCCGCCTATATAAGGATTATTCCTCGGGAATCTTCGATCAGTGGATGAGCCATGGTTGCGACCTGGTGCATCTCTGGACCGACGAAACCTATCCCGAGAGCGTAGTAGCCAACGGCGGGATTTATGCCTGGAAAGACGGGCGGGAGAATCCCGATACGTGTGTTGCCGCGGTCACTTATCCCAAGGGCTTTCTCTATACCTATAAATCGGTGTTTGGGAATAGCTTCAGAAGCTTCTCAAGGATCCAGGGCCGCGATGGCACGATCGCGAACTATGGCGGCGAAGGCGCTTCGCTCTTTACGGTCAGTAAAGAAGGCGGCAGGGATGAATGGGCCGGATCCGCGGAAACGATGAGAGTACCTCTAATGAGTCCAGCGATAGACCAGGAAGAAATCGTAAGGGTTCCAGGCGCCCCACCGCCAGACTCGAACGGCCCGGATGACGACAGCGAGGTACACATCGTGAACTGGCTCAAAGCCATGCAGTCGCGAAACCAGCCAAATGCAAACGTGGATCACGGATTTTCGCACTCGATTGTGACCATCATGGCCGCGCAATCGTACTGGAGCGGGAAGAGGCTTTACTGGAATCCCGAGACGGAAGAAATTGTAGATCAGCCTGCCGTCCGGACCAGTTAGGGCGCCGACGAGGCCGCATGGATTCAGATGCTTCAATTCGCACAATGAAATGCCATCGCCGGCCCGTGCACCAGCCCGGCATGGCGTATCTGTTCAGAGGGTTGATGCTGCCTCAGGACTGGTACTTGTCGCGGTACAGCGAGATGAGATGAATCCAGAGAATTCCATGCAGCTAACGGGGAAGCCGCCCAAAGCTCGCAGCGCAGGCCGGGTGCGGTGGTGGATCGTTTGGACGCTATTCTTTTCGACTGTTACCAATTACATCAGCCGTCAGACCTTCTCAGTTTTAGCGCCGTTGATTTCGACACAATATCATCTGACGCACACTGACCTGGGCAGAATTCTTGGAGCGTTTCAGGTTTCCTATGCCATCACATGGCTTCTCGGGGGCATCTTTCTTGACGCCGTAGGGACGCGGCTTGGGCTGGCCCTGGCCGTGATCTTCTGGTCCGTCATCAACATCCTCACCGGTTTAGCCACATCCGTCTTCGGCTTCGCGTCCTTTCGATTTCTACTGGGGATTGGGGAAGGCTTTAACTGGCCGGGAGCCAGCAAGACGGTTGCAGAGTGGTTTCCCAGCCAGGAACGCAGCCTCGCGGTGGCGATCTTCGATAGCGGCTCCAGCGTAGGAGGCGCCGTGGCGGCGCTGGTTATTCCTTTGATCGCATTGGCATTTGGCTGGCGATCGGCTTTCGTTTTTTCTGGGGCGCTCGGCTTTGTCTGGCTGCTGGTGTGGTTGCGCGTCTACCATCCGCTGGACCGTCATCCAAGGGTGACGCCGGAGGAGGTTTCGTTGATCCGAGCAGGCCAGGATGTGCCTGTTGTTTCAGCGGAACGCGGCGTCCGGCGCTGGCTCAATCTCGCCCGCAATCGAAATGTCTGGGGCATCGTGCTTGGCCGCGCGCTCACCGATCCGATCTGGTGGTTTTACGTCTTTTGGCTGCCCCAGTACCTGAGCGATGCGCGCGGATTCAGCCTGAAGCGAATTGCCCTCTTTGCCTGGATGCCCTTTATTGCTGCCGATCTGGGTAACTTTACAGGTGGCCTGATTTCCGGCTATTGCATCCGCCGAGGCGTCTCCGTGGTTCGCGCCCGCACCTGGGTATGCGCCTTCAGTTGCCTGCCGATTCTTGCCGGCATTCCCGCCGCCGGCGTGCACAGTGTCTATACCGCGTTGGCGCTGATCTGTTTTGCCCTATGGGGTTACGCGAGTTGGTCCACAATGGGTCTGACTCTGCCATCCGACCTGTTTCCCCACGATGTTGTGGCCACGGTTACAGGTCTGAGCGGATTGGCAGCAGGATTGGTCGGCGCGGTCTTCACCATTGCCGTCGGCATTATGGTCGATCGCTTTTCTTACGGACCTGCATTTCTGGTTGCAGGATTGCTACCCCTCTTCGCAACCGCAAGCATATTGTTATTGGTCCGTGCGCCCAGCAACGCTTCGGCATCGCAGGCTGAAAAGAACTGTGTTCCGCATGATTGACAGGGAAAGTCGGAATCGGTACATGAAACGAAATGCCAACCTCGATTCCTTCACAAGGATCGATTCTTTCCTGCGACTTTGTGCTTGTCAAGAGAAGAACCTTCGGAAGAGGAGGAGCAACGGTTACTTCGCGGTGCTGTGGCAGACGATTCGTAAGAGGCTCCAAGCGAAGCTGAATGAAGTGAGAGATGAACTCGGGCGAAGCATGCACGATCCCATCCCGGAAGTGGGCCAATTGTCGGACGTCAACTATTATTTTCCCCAAGATAGATGTCGTTGCCCTGCGACAGATTGCGCAGCCATGGCCGGAGGTGAAACCATGCTGACCCAGAACGTGGAATGGTATCTCGCGGTGCGCCGCGCCATGGGACTCGCTCTCCATTCCGAAGGCGCCTTGTTGCAGAGTCTTGCAGCCTTCTCCGAAGCCGCGGGAACGGACTCCGCACTAAATCGATTGGACTAACCCGCTTCGCGATATTCGGTCCGCAGCCTCCTATTCTGCGGGAGTGATAACGATATTGCGAAAGGCGACATGGCCCTTTTCGCCGCCTTGAAGATAAATTGGGCTGGCCAATGCTTCGTGGCTGTCCAATGCGCCCCCTGTAATACCAGGGATTTCCTGGTTATCGATGATGGTCTGGCCGTTCTGAATTACAGTCACTTTTCGCCCAATCAACGTGATATCGAAGGTCTGCCATACATCGGGTCGGCGCGGCAGTTCCGGTGCCGGGGCCAGAAATCCGTAAACGCCGCCGGTGTGATGGCTTGGCGGCTCCGCTTCCGATTCGGTCTCAATTTGCACTTCATAGCGGCCACGCAAATACACGCCGCTGTTGGAATCTTTCCCGCAGTTGAATTCGATGTGCAACTTGAAGTCCAGGACTTTGACATCGCTGACAAGCTCGGGGCCATTGCCGGGGCTGACCAGATTCCCGTCCTGAACGGTCCAGTTGGGCGGACCAGGCCTGTCCATCTTCCAGCCGGTCAGATCCTTCCCATTGAATAACTGAATCGGCTTTCCCCATTTGGGCGCACTTGTCCTTTCAAGCGCAGGCGCTCTCACCCCCGTCCATGTCCAGGGGGTTTCGTCCTGGCCGGTGGTGGTTCCGGATAAGGTCTTCCCCGCAAGTGTTCCTTCAAACACCATGTCATCCTTGCGGTCTTCTTCTTCCTTGGGGGAGACGAAGGATATATGCGTTCCGTGGATTTCGATTTTGGGAAGCGGCCTGGCATTTCCCCATCGGCTGACAAACTGGGCGCTTAACTGGCCACCCTGCTGCTGTATCTCAATCCACGAGGGATATTCCCGGTCGGGCGCCTTCAAGGTCAGATCCCAACGGCCAAGAAAGGGTTTCCATGACGCACCCTGTGCGGAAGATGGAGCCGTCCCGGAAGCCAGTGTCTGGGACAAGGCCCAGGAGGAAGTGAATGCGATCGCAATTACCGAAGTGAGAAGTACTCTTTCGATTTTCACGGGAACCGAGCTCCTTTGTTGTTGGGGTGGTTCACGAAGTCCAGCCCGATGAACCGGGCTGGACTTCCGGTAAAGATGCCTCCATGCAGTTGCCGGTGTTGCAGCTCCGCCGGCTGCCGGCTCATCCCATGGACTTGATGGTCTGTGAAGCAGGATCCCAGTAAACCGGAGTCTTGCGAAAGTATGACTCGTTTGCCAGGTGGCAACCCAGGGCGGCATTGTGGCCAAAGACTGCATCCTGGACGACCGGCTTCCGCGATCGTACAGCCTGAAAGAACTTCCAGAGATGCGGCCGGAGATCGTCATAGTCGTTTCCGTTGTAAGTGATGCTTTGCGGCGCCGGCTCCTTTCCCGGCACAGGATCGTGTTCCTCATGCCACTGCTTGACATAAGCATCCCTCATGGCGGCGGGGAAAGAGCTGGAATAATAACTCGGCGATAAGTCAACACCGGCCTGGGGGGCAAAGATGACACTAAACTCGCGGAGTTCAATGCTGCCCTTGGAGCCCTGGAATCGCGTGACCTCAGGCGACTCACACCCGAGCGTCAAGCGCATGTAGACCGGAACGTTGTCGTATTCGAAGAGGACAGGATGGACATCCGGCATGTTGCGCCCGTCCTTCCAACGATAAATGCCGCCAAATGCCGAAACGCGTTTGGGGAATTCGTTGATGCCGAGAACAAACTGCATGCCGCTGATCAGGTGAACCAGGAGGTCTCCGGCCACGCCTGTCCCGTACTCCTTCCAGCACCGCCAACGCGCAAATGCGTACGGATCGAACGGCTTCTTTGGCGCAGTGCCCTGCCACGTATCCCAATCCAGGTTCTGGGGCGAAAGATCGGGTGGAATGGGATATTCCCAGGCGCCATTGGGATCGTTGCGGCCATAGGTGGCTTCGATCAGGTTCAGATCGCCAATTACGCCTTGCTCCAAAAGCTCCTTGGCCTTGGCGCAAAGGACGGAGCTGGTGCGCTGCGCGCCTATCTGCACGATTCGATCGGTCTTCTTTGCCGCGGCAACCATGGCCAATCCGTCCGCCGGATTGTGTGACATGGGCTTCTCGCAATACACGTCTTTGCCGGCCGCCAGAGCATCGACTACCACCTGCTTGTGCCAGTGGTCGGGCACGGCCACGATGATGGCATCGATGTCTTTGGCATCGAGCAGCTCCTGATAGCGGCGAGTGGTCCGAATGGGTTTGCCCACGATCTCTTTGGCCAGGTCGTGGCGGCGATCGTAGAGATCCGCGGCAGCTACGCACTCCACTCCAGGCAGCTGGATGGCTGTCGAAAGCAGCCCGCTACCCTCCATGCCGATGCCGACGATGCCGAAGCGAACGCGGTCACTTGGACCAGTCGGCTGAGGCTCGGCGAGCGTCAGTTCCGGCTCACGGAGACTGGATACAGCCACCAAAGAAGCGCCAGCTGCTCCTGCGGTAGTGCGCAGGAACGCGCGGCGCGAGAAAACGGTCTTGTTCATGCTTTCCATCCATTTCCGGGGAGCTAAACATCCCCATTGAGATTCCTGCAATTTGGATGCCCCGCAAGAATACTAGTTCAGATCTCTGGGTTCAGTCCATCGCGGCGGATACGGTTTGAACCTCTATCAAGGCATCGATCCGAGGCCTGAGCGCATTTAGCGCAAAATAAAATGGATGGCTCAGCCGAAATCGACCAGGATTTCCATCTTGCCTTTCGGCTACAGACCAATATACCCCCAGTTACCTCCGCTCGCGATCTTTTTGCATCCGTGCCCGGGCCAAAAACCCGAGCGTGCCCGGCAGGTCCCTTGCCGGGATCAAAAAGCCATCATTTGTCGCAGTTCGAGGCGATTTCACGGGCGCCTCCCCGTCCACTCCCCGCCGTCGGACGTAATGCGAGAACCTTGGAGGCCTACCTTGAGAGAGGCATTGATGAAAAGCTGAAAAGGCCGGTTTTGTATCTCACCCACTGGGCATTGACCCCCGGAACGTCTTCATCATGTCCGCACCCTCATAAACATTGACGATTGCGATAATCCGAGGATTCAGAATTACGACTCAAAATGGAATGTGGGTGTGGATCGTTTCAACTCATCCTGCCTGCCAAGACATGAATCTCCAACAATCCCCTGAGACACATGAATCAGAATATCCTTCGTCAACTGTTCCTTCGGCTCATTTGATTACCGATGCCTGAGGAGCCACGCCTGAGCCGCGCCAAGCAGTCCAGCGTCCGGTCCCAGTGAAGCGAGGGTTATGTGCGTCTTCCCGGAGGGGACTTGAGTGCAGATATCCCGGATAACTCCGCGGGCAGTATCCATGAACAGGGAACTGCTCTTCATTACGCCACCGCCGAGAGCGATCCTGTCCGGAGCGAACAGTGTTATAAGATTCGCCAGCCCAAGCCCGAGGTAATATCCTTCCCGTTCCACACCCTGCAGAGCAAGCGGATCGCCGCGTCTTGCGCCATCGCATATCTCGGAGGCAGTGCTAACTTGTGCATCGGGGTTTTGTTCGCGCATCCATGAAACCATGGCTGGACCGCTGGCCAGGCTCTCCCAGCATCCGCGCGCCCCGCAATAGCATTGAGGCCCGGAGTTATCGAGTACCTGGTGACCTATTTCCGGATGTGCGCCATCCACTCCCCGGTAGAGCTGTCCGCCAAGAAGGATGCCGCCGCCAATGCCCGTGCTTATGGTCACGTAGATGAAGGTCCCGCTGGCGATCTCCGTTCCCCAGCGCGCTTCTCCAAGAGCGGCCGCATCGGCGTCGTTCTCAACCGCAACCCGGAGATCCAATCCCGACTGAAGCTCAGCTGCCAGGCTTCCGCCTTGCCATCCCGGCAGCGTCCCAACCTCGCCAATCACCCCGGTAAATGGGTTCAGCGGCCCAGGGCACCCAACTCCAATTCCCGCCAGTTTCGTCCCGCCGGCAGATAGGTCGCGCAACATTGCGATTATGCGTTGCATCGCATGCTGAAATCCCTTCTCCGGCTCGGTGGGACACTCAAGGCGTTTCACGATCCTGCCGTCTTCCCGAATCGCTCCGACGGCAATCTTCGTTCCGCCAATATCGACAGATCCTATGGTGATCATGCTACTTTCCCTCTTGCAGCTCGCTGGTGCGTCCGCTACCACACAGTCCGGCCTCACTCATCGCTGGGTTATTGACCGTCCGCGCCCGCCTACGGTTTCGTGTGCCTGCAAACGGCTCTGGATGTCGTCCATCATCCCTCGGATAGCATCATGCACTCTGTTCTCATCTTCCGACAAGCCGCGTACGGCCACACTCCCCGTGCTCAGTGCCCTGTTCGGCATCGCCGCCCCACCCACGCTGCATTCAGTTCCCAGAGCAGCACTGCTGCGATGTTGCCGGCAACCGGTGGGGGCAAACCTGGACGAACGTCACCGTAACCTTTACCGGCGCTTGCTCGCCCTCCGGAATGCGGAAGGTGCACACTTCGTGGATGCCTCTCACGCCGCCACCCGGTAGATTTATCCACAAATAAACCGATTGTCTAGAAGGGTTAAGAGAGAATGATTCCCGCTTGACAATGATTGTCGCTGCGTGGTTTAATCTGCCCGCGTGTGAGTGTGGCAGCCGGTTGTCTATAACAACAACCGATTGCCTGTCGTTGCGTGCGGTCATTGTGGAACGGAGTGCATGCAAATCCGGCGGCGGCCAGCAGATGGGCTTCCAGGTAGCGGCCTGGATGTTCAGATGGCTCTTCCCCCGTCGAGGAGATGGAACAGTTGACGCTAAGCAGTTCTGGAGGCAGGTCATGATGAAAATGAGGCGATGGGTCCTGCCCCTACTTCTGGTTATCTTTGGGAGTGGGGCATGTTACGCGCAGAGCATTAACGCCGGCGACATCCGTGGCAGCGTGACCGATCCAACCGGGGCACTGGTTCCCGGAGTGACGGTGACGGTCATGGATACCGAAACAGCCGTTTCGAAGGATTTCACCACCAACAATGACGGCCTGTACGACACCACTTCGATCGTGCCCGGCCAATACACGATCACCTTCACGAAGGATGGCTTTGAGCAGCTCGTTCGCGGACCAATCACCCTGGAGGTCGGCTTCACCACGGTCAATGGACAACTGAAGGTCGGCTCGACAAGCCAGCAGGTGACGGTCACTGCGGACGTGCCGCTGCTAACCACCGAGACGGGCGACCAGACCTTGGTTATGTCCGACAAGGTCATGGGAGAACTGCCCCAGGTCGGCACGGACTGGGAAAACTTCATGTTCCTGCTTCCCGGCGCTACAAATACGCTCGGTTCGGGCGTGGGTACACTCTCCATCAACGGCAACCTTCCCTATAGCAACGTCCTGCAGAATGGCGTAACCCAGACGCTGCCCAGCAGCCAGAACGCCACCCCTGCCAATTTTGAAAATGTGGCGGAGATTCAGGTTTCGATGTCTTCGTTCTCGGCGCAGTACGGAATCGGTGGAATGATCTTCAACCAGATCACCAAAAGCGGCACCGACAAATTCCACGGCAGCGGCTACGACTACATTCAGAACAACGCCTTGAATGCGAACTCGTACGGTTTCCTGAGTCAGCCAACGGTCCCGTACATTCGGCAAAACCATTTTGGCGGGGCCGTTGGCGGGCCTGTTCTGAAAAAGAAGATGTTCTTTTACTTCGACTATGACCAGATTATCGACCACGGGTCGGCCAGCAACTCAACGAATACAATCCCAACCGTAGCCACCATGGGTGGAGACTTTACCGGGCAGTGGCAGATCTATGATCCGACCACGCAAACGATCGCGCACGATTCGGCGGGCAATCCGTATCCGGTCAGGAAGACGTTTCAGTCCGAATATGGCAGTAACGCCATTCCCTCCGCCATGTTCGACACGGTTGCAGCGAAATTCCAACAGATGTATCCGGCGCCTGGAGGCAGCACCTGCACTTCATCGACCAGCATCCAGGCAAACTGCATCATTGCGGGCGGCAAGTTTATTCCCGGAAGCATTGGAAGCGAAGGTGAGACAACCAGCAACTTCTACTCAACCACTCCGGCTTCCTATCCGACAAGAAGGTATTTCGGACGCTTGGATTACGACATTACGCCAAACAATCGGCTCTCGATGTCCGACTCGCAGGACGACAGTCCAGATGTATACCCGAGCTCCGTTACGCCAGCCCCCATCGGTTGGACGGGCGCCGACGTCACCGACAATCAGGCACAGATAACCGATGTATGGAACATTAGTCCTCACGTGATCAACGAGGCTAGAATCGGTTACACCTTCGAGAACAGTACCTGGGGCGACCTATCGCTGAACAAGGGGTATGCAGCGCAATTGGGCTGGCAGTTTGGCGTGGCGGACGACCTTCCGGCGATAGAATTCGTGAACCAGTATCCCTACGCGTGGATTACTCCGGCCACCAACGCAATCTACATTCAGCATGTGTTCGACCCCTCCGATGTGGTGACCTTGATCAAGGGAAGGCACATCCTGCACTTCGGCGGGGAATTCCTGATCTACCGGGACGATTCCACGGCCTGGGGCAACACCAACGCCGGGACAATGGACTATTCGGGCCAGTACACCCAGGGATGGACAGTCGACCCCACAACCGGCATCGCTGGTCCTGTAGCCGGAACCGGACTGGAGTACGCCGACTTCCTGCTGGGCCTGTCGCAAAACTGGAGCGCAGGTTTGTCGCCCGAGTTCGGTGGACGCCTGAAGAGCCCGCAAATGTTTGTTCAGGACGACTTCAAGCTGCGTCCGAACTTGACCTTGAACCTCGGCCTCCGCTACCAGATCAACCATGGCTGGAATGAAGTCCACGGCAACGACGATTCCTTCGACCCGACGGTGATGAACCCGGCAACCAACACCCTGGGCGCGTATTGGTATGGGATTACGCACGCAAATGGGCGAACGTCCGTTCAAGCCAATGTCTTCAACGACTGGATGCCGCGCCTGGGATTCTCCTGGTCGCCCGACCCCAAGACCACGGTGCGCGGGGGGTTTGGACTCTTCTCCTATGCCTGGAGCCTGGATACGTATGCCGCTGAAAGCAGCGCCACGCCCGGACAAAACATAATGGGAGGCGCATTCCCTTCCGCCGGCAACGACAGCGACCAGACCAACGGCATCACTCCGATTACACAACTGGATGGCGCCGGTCTGATTTATGGAACCAGCACGAAGCTGCCGTACACGGTAAGGTCCGACAACTTCAATCCTGCCAACTACAACGGGGAAGGCGTCAGCTACCAGGCATACCACACCCCCATCCCCAAAATCTATCAATGGAACTTTGCGTTGCAGCGGGAGGTGATGCCGAATACCGTGGTTGAGCTTGCCTACGTGGCAAGCCACGGCTACGCTCTTGTCTTTCCAACCGACCTCAACGCAGTGCCTCAGAGCGAGCTTTCGTCGAACGATTCCCAAAACCGTCCGTACCCGGTCTATCAGGGTATTACCGGCAGCAGCAATAATGCCGTATCCAACTACAACTCCCTGCAGACGTCCGTGACCAAGCGCATGAGCAACGGCGTGAGCATGAGCTTCAACTATGTCTGGTCGCACATGCTCGATAGCCAGGATTCATCCGGCTGGGGGAGCCGCGCAGGTCCGCAAAACTGGCAGATTGCGAACGATCCAGCGGCAAACTACAGCAACTCCAACTTCGATATTCGCAATGCCTTCAAGGGCTACGCGATCTATCAACTGCCCTTCGGCAAAGGGAGGCATTTCCTGAACAACAACATGCTGGCTGACGAAGTGATCGGTGGATGGCAGGTTTCCGGCACGCTCTACCTGTCCACCGGCACTCCGTACTCGGTGTTTGCAACTCAAAACACCTATCAGTTGGCGGGGTCGTCCTTCCCGAACTGGGTGCCTGGAGTCAATCCAAAACCAACGAACCGGTCCGCAAAATGCGAGGCAGGCTCCGGCTCGCAGAACGGCTGCATCAACGAGTGGTTCAACCCCGCCGCCTTCTCGTTGCCGGCAAACGGGACCTTTGGCAATGTCAGGAGAAACGTTCTCTATGGGCCGGGAACCAACACGGTGAATCTCTCTATGTTCAAGGATTTCTCGCTTCCCTGGGAGGGGATCAAGCTCAAGCTCAGTTGCGCCGCCACCAATGCATTCAACCATCCGTCCTTCGGAAATCCAGGTGGAGGTTTGCAGGGCTCTCCCCCTGTGGGTCAGCCGTACAGTTGGTACACCACCAACTCCAGCGGGCAACAGGTTGGCACGCAACAGATCAACGGGCTCAACGTTTACGGACGCTCCGGAGAGTTGCAGCTTCGCGTGGACTTCTGATCCTGGTTCATTTCTACCCCTGGGGAGACAGCAGCATTGCCTGCTGTCTCCCCTGTTTTTGTGTGCATCGCTCGGGCCAGCCATTTTCTATATCATGAGGTGTCATGAGCATACAGAGAGCCATCGCGCTCGCCGGGATCGGCCTGCTTCTGAGCCCTGCTTTGTGTTTCGCGCAAGCTGCCAATGACCAGCAATCGCAGATTGAGGAGCACAGTCGAAAGGCTCAGGAGTACCAGCGCGAGAAGCAACCCCGCCTTGCTATACCGGAACTTCAAGCATTGACGGCGCTCGACCCGGATAATGTGGAGGCGCAAGGGGACCTGGGTGTGCTCTTGTTCTTTCAAGGCAGTCCCACCGAGGCGATTCCCCACTTTCGCGCCGCGCTTGAGCGCCAGCCCGGCCTGGCGAAGATTCAAGGCTTGCTGGGAATGGCGGAGAACCGCGCGCTGGACTTTGCGGATGCGCGCAAGGATAGAGAAGATGCGCGCACTGTAAAAGAATTGCAGATTCAGCCCCAGGAAATTCGTGCGGACGAACAGGATGAACAAAAGGATCGAACCGCGAAGCATCGCGGGAGCAGCGACGGTGCTGTCGGCTGCGGAGCGGCAAAAGTCGAAGACCGAGAGTAAGGCGACCGGCGCCCTTGCCAACTATCTGCCTGCCGGCCGGTTTTGTGTGGTGCGCGAAGGGCAGGGAATCGTCTTCGGCAAACTGCCGGGCACCGCGTCAAGCTCCCTTGGTATGGTCATCGGCCGAACGGCCCGAAGCGGAATCGCGCGCGGCGTCCTCCTCTCTGCGGCATGGCCGTGGTTCGGAGTTTCGTTGGAGTTCGCATCATGAAGTTACTGCGAGATCGATGCTGGCGGGGCAGGTGGAACGCAAACCGGTCTCTTGTTGTATTCCTGCGCAAGGAGTCTGCCGCCTGGCCCGCAAATCGTCTCCGTGCTGTCCTGCTTTTGGCGGTGCTGTTTGCTTCCGGAGGAGCCGCTGTCCGGGCGCAGAACGCCAGCCCTCCCGTCGAGTCTCCCCTGATGCGGCAATTCCACCAGGCGCTCAGCCTCGCCGAGCACGGCGACAGGCAGGAGGCAATGAATCTTGTCCTCCGCTTGCTTGAGCAGCGTCCCGATTTCGAGCCGGCAATCAAGCTGAAGGGTATGTTGCTGGAGGAGGCAGGCCGCACCTCCGAGGCAGCGGCTGCTTATGAGGAGGCTCTGAAGCTCGCGCCCAACGACGCCGATCTCCTGCTGAAAACAGGCATCTACAAACTGACCGCGGGCCAAAGGGAAGAAGCCGTCAAGCTGTTGCAGCACTGCATCCGGATTCTTCCCGGCGACGGAGACGCACAGTATTATCTTGCCCAGGCCTATCACCTGAATGGGCAGGACGATCTGGCGCTGCGCGCCATCAAGCTTAGTTTGAAGGCCGAGCCGGACAATGTATCGGTGTGGCAGAAGTACGGAGAACTGCTATGCGGCACGGGGGACTGCGAGGCCGGGCTGCGCTGGCTGCTCAAGGCGCAGCGCTCCGATGCAACGCTGCCGCGGATCGATTATGACATTGCTGCGACGGATTACAAATTGATGGATCTTGCCGGCGCCGCGCAGTATGCCGCGCGTGCCGTTGAATCCCAGCCCAACGACGTGGCAGCCTTGCAACTGCTGGCCATCGCGGATGTGAAGCTCGCCAAATGGCAAGAGGCCAGGAATGCATTTGAACGCATCCTCGCATTCGGGACCGACGATGTGGGGTCGTTGTTGGGGCTTGGCCAATGCGAACTGGAACTGAAGAACTATCCGGCCGCCGTCGATCGATTGCAATCGGTGTTACGGCTGGACCCCACGCGGCTATTGGCGCATTTCTATCTGTCACGGGCGTTTGCCGGGATGGGCAGGACGGCGGACGCGCAGCACGAGGCGGCACTGCATCAGTTAATGATGGAACAGATGACGTTCGTGCGCTCCATCGAGAGCGATGAACGCGAAAGCCCCATCAAGGCTCAGGCCCATCAATTGCTGGCAGAGCATCGCGAAAAGGATGTGTTGCGGCTGTATCGGGAACACTTCAAGGGAACTGCCGCCACTCCGGCGGATGCGTATGTGTTTGTTGGGAAACTATATCTCTTCATGGGAGATACCGAAGATGGCCTGCGCAATCTTCATCGTGCGCTGGAAATTCAGCCAACCGTTCGAGGAGCTCATACCTATGAGGGGATACTGGCGCTGAAACTGGGCGACCTTGGCGGGGCCGAGAATGAGTTTAAGGCGGAACTCGCCAACGACCCGAACTATCAGATGGCGATTGCCGAGATGGGCGAGGTCCGCTACCATCAGGGGCTCTGGTCCGATGCGGCGGAACAACTGGCGAAGTCCAGAACCATGACTCCGGAGTTGCTTTACATGCTTTGCGACTCTTACTTCCATACGGGGAGGGTGTCGGATGCCGACTTGACAGCCGAAACTATGGCGGCGTACTCGAGAAACAAGCCTGAAGTCATGAAAGAACTTATCGAGCTTCTCCTCCGCAATGGGCAAACGGAGCTCGCGCGGCGTTTGTCGGCCAATCTCGCGCCATGATCGGTGCGGCTCATGGCGCGCCCTCCGTCACGGTGAGGATCTGATCTGCTTTCACGTTTTTCAAAACCTGCTTGATGCCGCTCGGCCATGTGAGTTCAATGGTGTCCAAGACGCCGGCCGAGCCCAGCCCGAAGTGTACGCGCTTATCGCTCGAAGAGTTGTAGCCAACCGCGGTTGTCGCCTGGTTGTACTGGGTGCCCAGAGAAGTTGTTACCTTGACCTTTGTTCCCAGACCGTCGCGGTTGGATCTGACGCCGACCAGTTTCAGAATGATCCAGTGGTTTAAGTTGCTGGAACGGTTCATCCATATCTCCGGCGGCCCGTTCAGAACCGTCACGACGACATCGATCTTGCCGTCGTTGTTGAGGTCGCCGAAGGCCGCGCCGCGATGCGCAGCCGGAACCGGGAAGGACGTTCCGGCCTTTGAACTCAGATCCTCGAAGGTCAGGTTGCCTTTGTTGCGAAACACTCGATTGGGAAGCGCAAAGGGTCTGTGCGCCAACTCCATGGCATTGTCCAGAATGTCGGCGTTGGCGGTGAACAGGTCCTTGTTCCCGTCGTTGTCGAAATCGAAAATCCCCACTCCCCAGGCCGTTGAGCGGCTGGTCAGGGCGCTCAGCCCTGCCGTGCCGGTCACATCCTGAAATTGACCGTCCCCTAGATTCTTGTAGAGCGGAAAGCCTTCCCCGAACATCGCAGTTTCAAAGATGTCCGGCCTTCCATCGTTGTCGATGTCCCGGAAATCCGCGCCCATGCCGGCTATAGCGTCGCCGTATGCGTTGTACGCAACCCCGGCGAGCATCGCGACATTGGTAAAGGTTCCGTCTCCGTTATTGTGAAGAAGATAATTCTCGAAGGTATCGTTGGAGACGAAGATATCGGTAAATCCATCGTTGTCATAGTCAGCAAACGCTAAACCCATCCCTTTGCCAACATACTGGGAAATGTGGGACTGCTCGGATACGTCGGTAAAAGTGCCGTCGCCATTGTTGCGGTAGAGGATATTCGGCGTTCCCAGAAAATCGACCGGCGAGCAGTAGGCCGGAAGCCCCTGCTGAACACAGAGAGTTGCAGTGCTGATGCTGTAATTGAGATAGTTAACCACAAAAAGGTCGAGCAGCCCATCGTTGTTGTAATCGAACCATCCCGCAGCTACAGACCATGCCTTGCCGAGCTTGGGGACGATGCCGCCGACTCCCGCCTTCTCGGTCACGTCCGTGAAGGTGCCGTCCCCATTGTTATGGAAAAGCTGGTTGCGGTTGACGCCGGCAACGTAAAGATCGACAAATCCATCATTGTCGTAGTCGCCGGCGGCCACTCCCATCGAATAGCCGATGCCCTGCAGGCCGGCCTTCTCGGTTACATCGGTGAAGGTGCCGTCCCCGTTGTTGCGGAAGAGCCGGTTTGAGTAACTGGGATCGCTCTTTTCAAGCGACGGGATGGCTGCGCCATTGGTAAAGAAAATGTCCGGCAAACCGTCGTTGTTATAGTCGAAGACCGCCACTCCGCCAGTCATGGTTTCAAACGTGTACCGCTGGGGACTGACGCTGTTCTTGAGCTTGAACTTGATCTTCGATTGTTCGATGATGTTCTCGAATTGGATCGCCGATGCGGCCGGCGCCACCGTATTCGCGGACTCTTTGCCGGGAACGGCTCGGTGGGGCTGCGCTGCCTGATGGGGCGCGGGCCCTTGGATCTGGGTGGCCGGTGGCGCTTGGGCAGCCAGGCGGGGAACGCTCCACAGCAGGCAAAGGGTCAGCTGGGCAGCGAGAGCGATTCCGCTGGCGGCTCTACTCGAATCGGCGTCGGCGATACGTGGGGTGGCCTCCCCGTTGGGATGTGGCAGATGCTTGCGCGGATTTAGCTTCATAGCGCTACAAATCAAAGGCCTTGAATCTACAGGGAGTTTGCAGATGGGGCCGGTTCTCAGCCCTTTGCCTGTCTGTGAAGGGAACTAAGGTCAGGGACTGGCGGAATCGTGCCGTCGAGCCAATCATACAAGCTTAGACGATGCAGGCCAAAGGCGGTCTCGGCGATCAACTCATCGGAGCTGGATACTTTTACTTCACAGCGCACCACAGGCGCCGAAAGAGTTTGGTGGAGGAATATACGCGGATGTTCATTGGACGGGGCGCGCAGGCCACCCGCGCCAGCCCCGCCACAATCAACAACCCCGCCAATGCACCCATCCCCCGGCGAAGTCTCATCGCCGTTCCCTCCCCAATTCGAACAACGAAGATTATGACGTCGGAGCCGTCAGTGCCTCGTAATAAATCGCTCGACCTGGATTTCGCGCCGTAAATGAAATGAGCGGAGCGCCCATGCGCTCCGCTCCCTTGCTCAAACCGGTTCAAGCCCTCAATACAATCGGAAGTTGACCTCGACCGTGATCATCACCGGCACCGGCGTGTTGCCCTTCATCGCCGGTTTGAACTTGTACTTCCGAACCGCTTCCAGCGCCTTCTCGTCCAGCCCCATGCCCAGTGTGCGCACCACCCGCGGATTCTGCGGATTCCCCTGCGCATCCACAATCAGCGAGATCAGGCAGATGCCCTGGTACTTGGCCCGGCGCGCCTCGTCGGAGAACTCTGCCTCCACATTGTTCAGAGGTACTGGCGCTGAAACCCCGCCACCCACGTGGTACAGTCCGCCACCGGCGCCACCGCCGTAACCCGGCCCATAGCCGTTGCCGGTCCCCGAACCCAATCCACCCCCCGAACCCGTCCCCATGCCCGAGCCCGAACCCTGCCCGTTCGAGGCCAGAGTCACGTTCGCCGAGTTTGTCACTCCAATCGTCGGCAGCGTCGGGTTATCAGGCAGAGTGATGTTCTTCTGCACATCGATGGCCGCCTCCATCGCGATCTTCGGATGGTCCACCGTCTGCACCTGCGGAGGGACGATCGGATCTTTCTCGATCTTCGGCAGATGCCCCTTGATGGGATCGACAATATCGTGCGAACCGCCGCCGCCGCCGCCGCCGTTCGCGTCGCCGGCCTTGGGCGCCTTGGGCTCCCACACGCCCACATCGATGTTGGTCGCGTGCAACTGCTGCTGGTTCACCGTGTCGATGATCTTCCTGACCCCGAAGACGACCAAAAACGCCAAAAAGGCCAGATTCACCGTGGTGGAGATCCCGATTGCCCAGGGGTTGGGCTTCACCGTCATCCGGTCCGGCACCGGGATTGGCGTCGATGTCAGCTCCAGCGGGGGCAAATGGGGCGGAAAGAAGACGTCGCGGATGCTCTCGTAGAGTCCGGCCCAGATGGGCTTCTCTTCAAAAGCCTTGCCGAGAAAACCGTCGAATTCGTGACCGACCGCAAGAGCTGCGGCAGCTTGGGATTCTGTGTCTGACATAGGTGCATCTTTTTCCATGGTTGCTGCTGCGGTGGTTGTCGAGGGCAGTAGAGACATAAGCCTCCCGTCGTCTCGCCCCCCATTCTATTATGCTCGACCGAGGCCGCCCTTGTCTCGTATGGAACGTCCCAAACTCCAAACTTCCATATTTCAGCTTAAGCGCCGCTCCCATAAACAATAGACGAGCGAACGTGAGAGTTGTTACCGAGTTTTTCCGTTCCCCGCCATTTACACTAACCAATGAACAACTTCGCACCATCCCAGGGAGTATCAATGTCCGCAGCGCCCCCGTTGAAGGCGACCCTTACTTTGCCCCAGACCGCCTTTCCGATGAAGGCCAATCTGCCTCAGAATGAACCACTTCGCCTGGCGCGTTGGGCCTCGCTCCACCTTTACGAAGAGTTGCGCAAAGCCGGCCGCGGCCGGCCCGCCTACATCCTCCACGACGGCCCTCCCTACGCCAACGGACCCATCCATCTCGGCCACGCCCTCAACAAAGGCCTCAAGGACTTCATCGTCAAATCCAAGACCATGGCCGGATTCGACGCACCCTACGTCCCCGGCTACGACTGCCACGGCCTGCCCATCGAGATCAAGGTGGAAGAGCAGCTTGGCCGCAAAAGGCTGGATCTGCCGCCCGCGTCGATCCTCGCCGCCTGCCGCGCCTACGCGCAGAAGTACGTGGACCTGCAAACCTCGCAGTTCGAGCGCATTGGCTGCTTCGGCCGCTGGGACCAGCCCTACAAGACCATGACCCGCGACTACGAGGCCCGCACCCTTGAGGCCTTTTATGGGTTTCTCGAAAAAGGCTTCGTCTACCGCGGCCTCAAGCCGGTCTACTGGTGCATCCACGACCGCACCACGCTGGCCGAGGCCGAGGTCGAGTACGAGAACCACACCAGCCCCTCGGTCTACGTCCGCTACCAGCTCACCTCCGACCCGGCAGCCATCCACCCAGCCCTGGCCGGCCGCCTGGTTTCCACCATCATCTGGACCACCACCCCCTGGACCCTGCCCGCGTCCCTGGCCGTAGCCTTCCATCCCGACTTCGACTACGTCGCGCTCGCCGCGGGAGACGCTCCGGACGCCCCCGTCTACATCGTCGCCGCCGAGCTCGCCGCCACAGTCGCTGCTGCCTGCCGGTTGGGCGCGACCACTGAGCTCGCCCGCTTCAAAGGCGCCGTGCTCGACCGCATCACCTTCCAGCATCCCTTCCTCGATCGCACCGTACTCGGCGTCCTGGCCACCTACGTCACCGCCGACCAGGGCACCGGCGCCGTGCACACCGCACCCTCCCACGGCGCGGACGACTTCTATACCGGCCAGCGCTACGGCCTCGACCCCACCTGCCGCGTCGATGCCGCGGGCCGTATTCACGTCGACCCCGACGCCTGGCCGCTTGCCGCTCCGCCCGCCTTCGACGGCAAGATCGTCTGGGCCGCCAATCCCATCATCCTGGCCATGCTCGAGGAGCGCGGCGCATTGCTGGCCAGCCGCGACCTGGAACACTCCTACCCCCACTGCTGGCGCTGCCACAAGCCCGTCATCTATCGCGCCACCGAGCAATGGTTTATTGGCCTGGAAACCCCGGTGAAACGCGCCGACGGCTCCGATACCACCTTCCGCCAGCTAGCCATCGAGGAGATCGACAAGGTGGTCTGGGACCCGGCCTGGGGAAAGGTGCGCATCACCAACATGATCGCCACGCGCCCCGACTGGTGCATCAGCCGCCAGAAAATCTGGGATGTGCCCATCGCCGTTTTCCTCTGTGAGCAGTGCAACCAGCCGATCGTCTCCGCGGAGCTGAACCGTGCCGTGGTCGGCCTCATTGAGCGCGAGGGCATCGAGGCCTGGCGCACGCCCGCCCCCGAAGAGCTTCTGGCCGCGCTGCTGCCCGCCGCCTCGGTCTGCGCTCACTGCGGCGGCTCGGCGTTCCGTAAAGAAACCGACATTCTCGACGTCTGGCTTGACGCCGGCGTCAGTTGGCTTGCCGTCTGCGAGGCCGATCCCGACCTGAAGACCGCCTACACCGCCTTCCAAGACGGGAAAGGCACGGAGTGCCTCTACCTGGAAGGCGCCGACCAGTACCGCGGCTGGTTCCACTCTTCGCTGCTCACCTCGGTAGCCCTGCGCGGCCGCGCTCCATACTCCCGCGTCGCCACAGCCGGATGGACCCTCGATGAGCAGGGCCGCGCCTTCTCGAAATCTCTCGGCAACGGCGTCGATCCCGTCGATATCGCCAACCGCCTCGGCGGCGAAATCGTCCGCCTCTGGGTCGCCTCGGTGGACTTCCGCGAGGACATGGCCGCCAGCGAAAACCTGCTTCAGCGCTGCGCCGAAATCTATCGCAAGCTGCGCAACACCTTCAGGATTCTGCTCGGCAACCTGAACGGCTTCGTCCCCGCCCGCGACCGCGTTCCCGAGGCCGAGCTTCTCCCCCTCGACCGCTATATGCTGGCCCGCACTCGCGACCTCACCGAAAAAATCCTCGGCTGGTACGAAGCCTTCGAGTTCCATCGCGTCTACCACGCCGTCAACGACTTCGCCATCGTCGATCTGAGTTCGTTCTACATCGATGTGCTCAAAGACCGCATGTACACCTTCGCGCTCACCAGCCACGCGCGCCGCTCCGCCCAGACCGTCCTATGGCAGATCACCGAGGCCCTGGTCCGCCTCGTCGCCCCCATCCTCAGCTTCACCGCCGACGAAGTCTGGGACTATCTCCCCGCCGTCGAAGGTCGCGAAGCCAGCGTTCATCTCGCCCTGTTCCCCAAACCAGAGGAGATTTTCTCGGAAGACCCTGCGAAGCTGCTCGAAGAATGGAAACAGATATTCGAGGTGCGCGATATTGTGTTATCGAACCTCGAGGAGAAACGGCAGGGCAAGGTAATCGGCAAGGCACTTGAAGCGGACATCGTCGTGCATGCGAAGGGAGCGTTACTTGCCCTTCTTTGCCGGTATGAACCGCATCTCAAAGAGGTGTTCAACGTCTCATCAGTCAAAGTGACGGAGGATTACGGGATTCCACTTAGCAAGACAGGCGAGCCAGTTCTCTTGACTTTTTACGGCGATTTGCAATGTGATGTGCGCGCCGCCAGCGGACACAAATGTGCCCGCTGCTGGAACTTCATGCCTGAAGTCTCGGCCTACGGCATCTGGCAAAACGTCTGCACCCGTTGTCAAGCCGCGCTCACGGAAATGAAGATTGCGCCGCCTGCGGAGGACGCCCAATGAACAATAGCTCCGTGCCCCATCCATTTCGCGTTCTTTGCGAAATGGGTGGGAAACCTCAGACGTTTGGGGTTCGTGCTTTCCCACCCTTGCCGGGCGCCCCAGGTCCGGATTCTCGGACCTGGGATACCTCGATTTCAACCTGTCTTCCTTTTCGCGCTGAGGTATTCCCGTGAGTCTTAACTTCCCCCGCCGCCTCCCCTGGCTGCTCACCATCTCCGCGCTCATCATCCTCGCCGACCGCCTCACCAAAACCTGGGTCGCGGCCCACATCCCCATGGGCGGCGCCATCCCCGTCATACCGCGCGTTCTCCGCATCACCCATTGGACCAACGAGGGCGCTGCCTTCTCGCTCTTCGCCGAATCGCCCTCGCCCCACATCGTCCGCTGGGTACTGGTCGGCTTCGGCTCCTGCCTGGTGCTCGCTGTCTTGATCGCGCTGGTCCGCCTGGGCAACCGCTTCACCCTCATTACCGTCGCCCTCGCCTTCGTCCTCGGCGGCGCGCTCGGCAACCTCCACGACCGCATCCTCTACGGCTCCGTGGTGGACTTCATTGAAGTCCACATCTTCTCCTACCACTGGCCCGACTTCAACGTAGCCGACTCCTCCGTCGTCACCGGCGCCTGCCTGTTGTTCCTCGACTCCATGCTGCCGAAAAAGACCCCGGCGCAATGACCGTTCAACCCCACGAGGTTTGCATGAAATTCCGTTGTTTCGCCCCATCGTTTCGCGCATCATTTGCCGCCGCTGCCGCACTTTTCTGCCTCATCTTTGCCTCAGCACGCCTCGCCAACGCGCAGCGCCTCCCCACGACCGTCCGCCCCGAGCGCTACACGCTCACCCTCACGCCGGACCTCAAGGCCGCCACCTTCTCCGGCGTTGAGACGATCGACGTGACGCTCGCCGAGCCGTTGAACGCGATCACCCTCAACGCCGCCGAGATCGCCTTCCAGAGCGTGACCGTCACCGCCAATGGCAAGGAGCAAACCGCCGCCGTCACCCTCGACAAGGCCAAGGAGCAAGCCACCTTCACCTTCCCTGAAAAGCTCGCCGCCGGCAAAGCGACCCTGGCCATCGCCTACACTGGCATCCTCAATAACGAGCTGCGCGGCTTTTATCTCTCCAAAACCGCTCGCCGCAACTACGCCGTCACCCAGTTTGAGTCCACTGACGCCCGCCGCGCCTTCCCCAGCTTCGACGAGCCGGCCTTCAAGGCCACTTACGACATTTCACTCATCGTCGACAGCGCCGACACCGCCATCTCCAACAGCCCGATCGAATCCGACACCCCCGACGACAAATCCGGCCAGGGCGTCGGCAAACACACCCTCAAGTTCTTCACCACCCCCAAGATGTCCACCTACCTCGTCGCCTTCCTGGTCGGCGACTTTCAGTGCACCGCGGGCGAATCCGACGGCGTGGCCATCCGCGTCTGCTCCACTCCCGACAAGGTCGCCCTCACGCCCTATGCCCTCGATGTCGCCAAATACGTGCTCCACTACTACAACGATTACTTCGGAATTCCCTACCCACTCAAAAAGCTTGACCTTATCGCCCTGCCCGACTTCGAAGCCGGCGCCATGGAGAACTTCGGCGCTATCACCTACCGCGAAACCGACCTGCTCCTCGACCCCAAAACGGCCTCAGTGGGCTCCAAGAAGGAAGTGGCCCTGGTCATCGCCCACGAGATGGCCCACCAGTGGTTCGGCGACCTGGTCACCATGCAGTGGTGGGACAACATCTGGCTCAACGAAGGTTTCGCCACCTGGATGGAGAACAAGCCCGTAGCCGCCATGCATCCGGAGTGGAACATCGACCAACTCGTGGCCGGCGACGAGGATGGCACGCTGAACCTCGACGCCCAGCCCACCACCCGCTCCATTCGCGCCAAGGCCGACACCCCCGACGAGATCAATCAGATGTTCGACGGCATCGCCTACGGCAAGGCCAGCGACGTCCTGCTCGCCGTCGAAAACTATCTCGGCCCTGAAACCTTCCGCAAGGGCGTGCAGGCCTATCTCTCCGCTCACCTCTACTCCAACGCCACCGCCGAGGACTTCTGGAACGCCCAGACCGCCACCAGCCACAAACCGGTGGATAAGATCATGGACTCGCTCGTAGCCCAGCCCGGCGAACCGCTCCTCACCTTCGGCGAGCCGGCCCACGGTAAAGTTTCAGTCGCGCAAAAGCGCTTTTTCCTCAGTCCCTCCATCCAGCCCGACCCCGCGCAGAAATGGACCATCCCCGTCTGCTTCAAAACAACCGCGCAGGACTGTCAGATCCTCACCCCTGACGGCACCACGTTGAAAGTACCGGCGGCAGGCCTCTTCTTTGCCAATGCCGGCGGCAAGGGCTACTACCGCAGCGCCTATCCGCCCAGCCTCTACGCCGCTCTCGTCGCCCAGGTCGAGACCACTCTAACCCCCACCGAGCGCATCAGCCTCACCGGCGACGAATGGGCCCAGGTGCGCGCCGACAAAGCCACCGTGGGCGACTATCTCAACCTCGTGGCCGCCGTCAAATCCGACCCCAACGCCGAGGTCCTCGGCAACGCCCTGGGAGGCGTCGACGCCATCTACGAACAGGTCGCCGCCACTCCTGAACAGCGCAGCGCGGTCTCCGCGTGGATTCGCAGTACCTTTGCGCCCGAGTACGCCAGGCTTGCCCCACCGGCCGACACCGATTCACCCAACACCCGCGAGTTGCGCTCTGAGCTCTTCGGCCTGCTCGGCTACTTCGGCAAAGACCCCGCCGTCCTCGCGCAGGCCCGCCAGATAGTTGACAAGTATCTCGCCGATCCCGCCTCCATCGACGCCACGTTCGGCCAGACCGCCCTCGCCATCGCCGCGCGCAACGGCGACGCCGCGCTCTTTGACCAGTTGCGGAAGATCTCCGAGACCGCAACCAACCCCGAGTTCCAGGAGGGCGCACTTCGCCTGCTCGCCGAGTTTGAAGACCCCGCCCTTGTCCAGCGCTCCCTCGACTACGCCGTCTCCGGCAAGGTCCGCAACCAGGACGCGGCCATCCAGTTCGCCATTGCCCTCCAGATCGACGCCAACCGCGACCAGGCCTGGAAGTACATCCAGTCCCATTGGGACAAAGTCCAGGCCCAGCTCACCACTGAGATGGGCGCCATGCTGGTCGGTTCCACCGGCAGCTTCTGCTCCGCCGGCGACCGCGACGACGTGAAGGCTTTCTTCGCCGCACACAAAGTCGCCGCCTCTGACCAGGCCCTCAGGCACGCCATTGAACACATCGACGGCTGCATCGAACTCCGCACTCTCCAGGAGCCGAATCTCAAGCAATGGCTCGCCGCCCAACCGAAGCCGTAGCCAATAACCATCTGGGTGCCCCACCTTAACCGATTCGCGTTCTTTGCGAATCGGTTAAGGTGGGCAGGGCAATCGCATTTGAACCGCTGAGTTGTTTTGAAAGGGCACGGCTTCAGCCGCCATCATCCAGCTTGCTTTGAAAGGGCACGACTTCAGTCGTGCCGCAAAACAGCCAGAAATCTCCTGGGCTTTAGCCCCTGAGGGATGGTTTGGATGTATTCAATACGTCCCTCAGCGGCTAAAGCCGGCAAATTGGCCCCGTCATCGGCACCCTTCGGCAAGCTCAGGGCAGGCTTTGAAGCCGGGCCCTTTCAAAACATCGAATTCTTTCCGCAGCCTCTAAAGTCCGTGCCCTTCATTCATCATGCAAAAAATCCAAATGCGATTGCACCAGCCCTATCTCGCGATTCCTGGTGACTACAGTGTCCCAAACCTGTAAAACAGGAACAGGATGAACGATCGCGCGCACATCCATGCTTGTAGTTGCACACGCATCTCTGTTCTTATCTTCGTGAGCGTCTGCCTTGGGTCCTGTCTTGGTTCTTCCCCACACGCGTCCTCTCAGGTCCCCAACTCGAACATGCTCCGCAAGGACCCCGTCATGACCCGCCATGCTGAAGGAACCTTTGAAGTGAAAACCACCCCGCTCGCCGGGGATGACGCCACCGCGGGCACACTCATCGGCCGCTACTCCCTCGTCAAGCAATTCCACGGCGACCTCGAGGCTTCCAGCAAAGGCGAGATGCTCGGCGCGGGTGAACCCTCCTCAGGCAATGCCGGCTACGTCGCCATCGAGCAGGTCACCGGAACCCTCCATGGCCGCACCGGCTCCTTCGCCCTCCAGCACATCGGCGCCATGGACAATGGCAGCTACAAGCTCTCCGTCGTCGTCGTGCCCGGCTCCGGCGCCGGACAACTCGCCGGCATCGCCGGAACCATGACCATCGCCGTCGCCAGCGGCAAGCACTCCTACACCTTCGACTACACCCTGCCCGCACCCACGCAATAGCAAGGACCGCACCATGCATTTCTCGATCGTCAAGATCGTTATAATTGCGGCAGGGTCGGCTCTCGGAGCCGTGCTGGCGATGTTTCGCCGTGCCTTCAACACAGGCGAAGACCCATCAGACGACGGTCCTCGCGCGCTCATCGCCGAGTTTCTCGGCCTCTGGATCGGCTTCATTTCCCTTATTTGGAGTTTTACCCTGGGAGGCAAGACCCTTCAATGGACGCTCCGCTGTGTCGCGATCACATCTGGTCTTCTAGGTCTTGGCATGTCCGTTTACTTCGCGTCGACGACCGAAGTTCCCGAAACCTCCGACAAGCAACCGGCAGGCTTCAAGAGCGACACCACCGATCTGCATCTTGAGTAGTTTCCTTCTTCAACCGATCCATCCGGATTCGTTACCATAATCCCCATGCCCCAATTCCCTCCCGGCCAGACCCTGCTCATCGACGCCGACGACACGCTGTGGGAGAA
>PLGM01000140.1 GCA_003139795.1 Acidobacteriaceae bacterium
GATTTTAGCCGGACACTACTGTTGTTCAGTGTAGCGTGCGTCGTGCGTGGCGACGTGTGAACCTCCACTGAATCTTGGTCTTGTTGCCGTTGACGCGGCGGTTCCAGGCGCAAGTATGTTGGCGTCGTTTGGCTGTCGTACTGCAGGGTGCAACGCAGCGTCACACCTTTGCTTGCGGCGGATCGGCGACCCCCTCCGACGGTAGAGTATCCGGCAAATCAAGCCGCGCCACGCCTATCCGGTAGTCGGCCATCCCATAATAGACGTCGAAGCGATCCGACGTTCCAAGATCGTCGCGACGGTCAATGCCCGTGGGGAATACGACGTTGGCGATGGTTCCGTGACGCTCTTGCGGCAGAATAGGCGTCAACACCGGCTCCGCCGAGCGATAGCGAATCACCAGCGGATGCTCCTTTGAAATCACCATCACCCCTGCCGAGTAGCACAACTGGTGTCTGTCGCTGTTAGGCTCCTTTACCTCGCTAACACCGTGATAAATGATCATCCAGCCGTGCCGGGTTAAGATGGGCGGAGTGCCGCCGCCGATTTTAAGCCGTTCCCAGGGCGAGACCGGAGCCGCCAGCCGGTGATGAAGGGTAAATGGGCCGGCGTGAAATGGCTTATGGTTCGGTGTCATTCGGCAGTACGAAATCCAGATACTTTCCCTTTCGATATCCACCTCACGGGTCGCAGGCTTGCAGGCGGTCTCCCGCGCACGAGTGCCCGGAAAGAGCGGCCGGTGAAGCATGGCCAGTTCCGGTTGCTCCGATGGATCGGGAATGACAGCTGGGAAGAGGCTGGCATCCTTGTCGTCCACGTTGCCAAATTCGATCCCATCGGAAGAAGCAAAGGACGCGAGCCCCAAGCGCTTCCAATGGAAGAGATCCTCCGATACAGCCAGTGCAATCCGCGGGCCACGAGCCGACCATGCCGTGTAAGTCATAAGATATCGCTGCAGCGGCTCCACATACGCGATGCGTGGGTCCTCGCACCCGCCGCTGCCGTTGGGCCATAACTCATAATCGGCCGTCGGCTCCAGCGCGATGCCAAGCCGCTCGACCCCTGCCGGATCGCCGGCTTCATTAAAGCGCACCCGTGCAATGCCAATGCGCGAGTAATTCCCCTTTGCGGCAAGGCGCGGAAAGAGATAGAGCTTGCCGTCAGGGCCTCGAGCGGCAGCCGGATTGAGGACCCCTTCGACCTCTTGAGAATTGCCCGGCTCGGGTTCCATTACCGTTCCCAGACGGCGCAACTGAAGTCCACTCATCGAATCTCCTCGGAAGATCACGGCTGCCGGTCGGGAGCCAAGCAGGCAACAATTGCTTTGATGACCAACTTAGTCTCATTGGGGTCTCGAACGGGGATGCAGACAACACCCACCTCTTCGGCCGGATAGTCGTTGCCTCCAGGAAACAATGCGTCTCCTATGTAAATCATCTCTTCCAATCGAATGCTCAGGATATCTCGCAGTTTCTTGATTCCGTAGGCTTTGTCAATGCCCGGCTTAGTGACGTCAATGGATGTTGCGCCACCCAATCGAACAGAGAACTCTGGAATCAAAGTGTCCAGGATCGCTTTGATCTTCTTCCGCTTGGAGAAATCGGGATCCCATTTTTCCTTTTCCTCCAACGGCGCCTGCTGGCCTAATGCGGAAAAAGTTATCTGGCTTCCCCGGTCCTCAATCACCGCCCCCCACACCTTCTCGACCTGAAAGCCGGCAAGCCCGACGGCCTTTTTCAGGGCGGCGACGATAGTCTCCCTTTGATCCGCGCTCAAATCGTCTGAATATATCTCTTTCCAATTCCCCGTGTATTCAAAGAACTTTGTCCCACATGTAGGCAGCAGAAGCAGATTTGCGAGGCGCTCGTCGTGGGGAAGTCCGGAAACAAGCTGCTTTTCAAACTGTGGCCAATTCCCACCGGAAATCACCGCAACTTTGACGATGCCGAGAAGGTCGTGGAGCAGTCCCGACGTTTCGGGATCGAGCGACGATTTGCTTGCGGCTAGTGTACCGTCCAGATCAAAAACGATGAGCTTCTTCATTTTCCTCCAACTCTGAAGTCTCGCGCAACTCTGAAGTCTCGCGATCTCGAATAATCGCTCGGATTAGTGTGAACAGGCTGTGGAGTTAGAGTGTCCGGCGTTGCAAACCATTTCGCCGGCAACCTGTTCTCAGCTATTCAGGTATCGCAATCTCCAACAAACTCACTGCACTGTTCGGCCGAAAAGCACACGCCCCGGCCACCGCGGGTAAAAGCCATACTTCGCCCTTCTCAACGGTATAGGTGGCGCCGGCGTGCTCCACTCGGCCCGCGCCGTCGATGCACACCAGCACGCACGGCACACCCGAGGCGCCGACGGTAAACGGCGCTTCTCCCCGCAGGCGCCATACCAGGAAATGTTCGCAGTCAAAGAGTCTTTCGCGCATCACGGGCGTGACCATCTCTACGACCGGCGCCACCAAGCCGCCGGCGCGCCCCGCAAAATCGATGCAGGCAAGCGCTTGATCAACCTGGAGTGGCCGTGGCTGGCCTGTCTCCTCATCAACGTGACCCCAATCGTAGAGGCGGTATGTCACGTCACTGTCTTGCTGAACCTCAAAGACAACCACATCGCCGCCCAAAGTGTGAACCGTTCCAGCCGGAATGAACACGCCGTCGCCTGGCTTCGGGGTGATGCCGACGAGGTGCTCGGCTAAAGTCCCGTCGACGAGTGACTGGCGCAGATCATCGGCAGTCGTGCCAGGTTTCAGGCCCGCATAGATGCGGCTTCCTTTCTCTGCGTCAATCACAACCCATGCTTCGGTCTTGCTCGTCTCGCCTGCTGGAATCAGGTCTGGGTGCGCATCGCCGGGATGCACCTGGACAGAGAGCATTTCCCGCGCATCGAGAAACTTGAGGAGTAGCGGAAAGCGGCGGAAACGCGCGGCCAGCTTCCCCATCAGTTGTTCCCGAAATTGTTCTATCGCTTCGCCGATGGTCCGCCCTTTGAGCGGTCCATTGGCAACCTGACTTTGGTAATCGTCGCGGTCGCTGAGCACCCATGCTTCGCCGATAGGCCCGTCACCCGGCAGCGGCGCGGAGAGCAGGCCGGACAAACGCCTGCCGCCCCACAGCCGGTATTGATAGATCGGCTCGAAGCGTAAGGGATACAAAGGTATCTCGCTCATTGTTTGTTACCCTGCTCTCACTATCGCCAGTTGGCGCTCGATCGATGTTACAGCGGCCACCACGGTTGTCTATGCCGGCGCTTTGCCGGCGATGGCTCGCTGACTCAGAAAGCTGGTGGCCCCGCTATCTCCCGGCAGTTGCCGGCGGCGGCTGATGCGGTTGGCCGCGCGGAACCCACGCCAGGTCTCCGCTCAAAACGTAAATTGCGAGAGCCGCAAACATAAAGACTGCGCCGACCCAGAAGCGCCAGTCACGGTGCATGCGCTTCCAGTAAGGACCAGGATCGGGCTCACCCTTGTCGCTGCTATTCCCTTCGAGGTTGTGCTTGCTTCCAGTCATCTCTTCTCCATAACTGCGTCGTATTCGCCGCGGCGCGCAGCCTGGTTGCAGCGAGCCCGGTAATACAAAGCCTGCTGTGCCGCCAACACGTGGGCACCCTCGCCCTTCCAAATCTCCAAAGCCGGCTGCTGAATAGCGCGAGCAAACGAGAACGCCAACGCCCACGGCAGCCGGCCGCGGAATCTAACATTCATTGTATTCAACCGGGCGGAGGCCAGTTCAGCGGATTGGCCGCCCGACAAAAACGCGATCGCCGGAACAGCAGCTGGAACTGCACGCAACAGACAGGTCACTGTAGCATCGGCCACCTCATCCAAGGTCGCTTGCCCGGCACAGGCCAATCCCGGCAGCACCATGTTGGGCTTCAAGATCATTCCTTCCAGCATGACCCGTTGCGCAAAAAGCTCGTTGAATACGGTTCGCAGGACTTCGTCAGTAACTTCATAACACTGCTCCAGCGTATGCTCGCCATCCATCAATACTTCCGGCTCAACAACGGGGACCAGGCCCGCTTCCTGGCACAGCGCCGCATAGCGAGCCAATGCGTGTGCATTGGCATCGATACAGCCCCAGCTTGGAGCATCTTCGCCGATCGCAATGACCGCGCGCCATTTGGCAAAACGGGCGCCCATGCGAAAGTATTCAGCAAGGCGGTCGCGCAATCCGTCCAGACCTTCAGTAACTTTCTCACCAAGGTGCCCTGCCAGATCCTTGGCTCCTGCGTCGACTTTGATGCCGGGAATGATCCCCGCCTCAATGAGCACTTTGATAAAAGGAGTGCCGTCCTTCTTTTGCTGACGGATCGTTTCGTCAAAGAGTATTGCGCCACCAATGCACTCACTTAGACCGGGCGTAGTCACGATCAACTCGCGATATGCGCGCCGCGCCTCAACCGTCTGCGGAATCCCAAGGCTGGCGAATCGCGTGTTGCAGGTTCCAGTGCTTTCATCCATCGCCAACAGGCCTTTGTCTCCTGCGACGAGGGCCTGTGCGGTGTCCTTTAACTGCTGCGGATTCATTTCCGTTTGCTCCAATTCCAGGCGCGTCCTTCCTGTTCCGGATCGATGCGCATGACATTCTGTGAACTAGCCGCCGTCCCGCACACCTGGCTGCCAAGCCTCAGAGGGCGTCAGGGAAGTGAGCTCTCCAGTAAACCGAGCACCGGAGTGCTTTGTCTTCGCCGTGTATCGAATGCTTCTCATAAGATGTCGCGACCTGTCCGCACCCGAGAGAACATTGTCGAAGTTGGCCAGCCGCGGCGGATTTCCGATGGTTGTTAAGCAATACTGAAGACAGCCTTCGTGCGCATACTCGCTGCCCGCGCTCATCGCGCCATGTGCTACGGCCTTTGAGTTGGCGCAGCGGCGGCCTGAACCGGGCTGTCCGCCTGTGTTTTAGGTGAGCTGCTCGCAGACGCCGGTTTGTCGGCTGGTATCTGGGTTCCCGCTGGGAAGATGAGGATTTGAATCGAACCCCAATCTGCGTCCAGGTTCGTGCCTGCCTGTTTACCCATTCCCAACGTCTTTAGCTGGCTGTCGTCGAATCCGAAGTTTTCGACCAGATACTCGCGTACAACCATGGCCCTGGCCTCGGTAAGCACAAGGTCCTTCTGGGCATCGCCTTCCATGCCAGTGGAAGCCACGACCACTGCAAATCCGAATTGATTCTGCGCCAGGAACTCGCCGCCGGCATTGAGAGATTTCTGGTCCTTCAGCTTGGCCGAATCGCGACCCCCGAAGAGCTGCTTGGCTGGGTAGGTGAACGTCTTGACAGGCGTACCCTGCGGGAGCCCGCCAATTTTGTTCGCCGCCAGGCCGGCGGAGTCTTCGTATCCACGCTTCTTGAAATACCCGCTTAGGAAGAAGTTATGCTTCAGGGCTTCCATATTCTCCTGGAAGTCAGTCACTCCTGTCTGCGCCTGAAGCATCGTGTCATGCAGGGCAGCCGTAGTCTGTTCCAGATTGTTATACATCACTTTGTCGTTCACCAGGGCACCCACGGTTCCCTGGCCGGAATCGATCTTGGCGCTTACCGAGTTCAGGTGCGCCGTCGCCAATGTCGCATTCTGAATGGCTTGCTGGCTGCTGTCCAGGATGCCGCTCGTCTTCTTGAGCAACTCCGACATTTGGAGTGGCGGGAGGCTCGCGATCGTATCGCCATTGCGCACCTCGCCTTGCCCGGCTGATCCAAACGAAATCGCCAGGTACTGGTTGCCCAACAACCCCTCGGTTTCAATCGATGCCAACGAGTCCTGCTTGATGATCTCGTGCGTCGCCTTGTCGAGATCCATGAACACGGTTACCTTCTCGCCCGGTTGGTGCGGCAAAGCGATGCTGCGCACAGTCCCGCTGTGAACCCCGCCCACCTGAACATCGGCGCCCGCGGCCAGACCCGCCACATTGTCGAATTGCGCCTTCAATTGGTAAGTCGAGCCGAAGATATACTCCCTGCTCCCGATGATGAAGACCCCGACTGCCAGAATTAGCAGTGTCGCAACGATAAAAGCTCCCAACCGTGCCGCTCTTGACATATAACCTCCTACGACTGCTTTAGAAACTCCTGCACAAACCCGATGTCGCATTGTTGAAGCTCAGCGAAGCTTCCCTCAATCACCACCTTGCCCTCATTGAGCAGAGCCAGACGGTCTGCAATCGTCTTTGCGCTGTGCAGATCGTGAGTCACTACGATGGATGCCATCTGATGTTCCCGTTGCAGCTTGAGCACCAAATCGTCGATCTCCCCGGAACTGATGGGGTCGAGACCGGCTGTCGGCTCGTCGAGCAAGAGAATCTCCGGCTCCAATGCCAACGCGCGCGCCAGGCCCACGCGCTTCTGCATTCCACCTGAGATATCGGAAGGCATTTTGTCGAGGTTGCCTTCCATTCCCACCTCGGCCAGCAAGTGCTTCACCCGGTCGCCCCGCTCGGCCTTCGACATGTCCCTCCGATGGTGTTCAAGGGGGAACGCCACGTTCTCGGCGACGGTGAGCGAATCGTAGAGCGCCGCATGTTGAAACAGGAATCCCATCTTCTTCCTGATTTCGCCCATTCGATCCAGAGCCATGCCGGCGGTCTCCTGACCGTGGATGCGAACCGATCCCGAGTCGGGCTTTTCGAGGCCGATAATGAGCCTCAGCAATACGCTTTTGCCTGTGCCGCTGCGTCCCAGCACCGCCAGAGTTTCTCCCCGGCTTACCGACAAGCTAATTCCGTTCAAGACCTTTTGGCTTTCAAAGGACTTATGCAGATTCTCGACGGTAACAGCGGGCGCACTGCCGCCTTCCTCAATGTTCCCTGGCTTCATCGCGATGTCATAGGCTGTGGCCATCTTTTTTTCACGAACCCCTGAATCAATGGTTATGGGAAGACAACGAGAATGAATTTCACCAGCACAACATCGGCCAGGATCACGAAGAGCGATGCAAGAACCACGGAGTTGGTTGCTGCGCGGCCCACGCCCTCGGCGCCTCCGCGCGTACGCATTCCCTGAAAGCACGCGATGAGCCCAATGATCAGGCCAAACACCGCGGTTTTAAACGTAGGCGGTAGCAGGTCGTTGAAAGTCGCCCCGCGAAAGCCGTTATCGATGAACTGGCGTAACGACTGCGGCTCAGCCAGGGTCTGAGTGAGCCAGCCCATCAAAACGCCGCATGCGTCCGCGGCGAGGGTCAACAGAGGCAGCATCAGGATGCAAGCCAGAATGCGAGTCGCCGCCAGCAGCCTGTAAGGGTTAATCGCGGATGCCTCGATAGCATCGATCTGCTCGGTCACTTTCATCGACGCCAACTCCGCGCCAATGCCCGCGCCCACGCGCCCACTTACCACCAGACCGGTGATGATTGGGCCCATCTCCAGGACAACGGAGTAAACGATAGCCGAGGGAAGCATCGATTTTGCCCCAAATCGAGTCAAGCTGGAACGGGCTTCCATCGACAGTACAGCGCCGATGGCGGCGCCGGCCAACGCGACCAGGGGCAGAGACTTTGATCCGACGTCGTCCAGTTGTCGAATCAATTCGCGCCATTCAAACGGCGGCGTCACCGCGGCCCGCAAAACTTGCCAGGAAAAGATGCCCAGGTTCCCAAACCACTCAAAGAATCCACCCGCCAGCCCCGTGGCAGAGCTCAGAACGGAGGGCATGGGCACGGCCCGCTGCTCCGGAAGCGGAGGGCTCATGCCCGCAACGGACGTGAATTCGCGGTCGCTCAATGATTTGGACCAGCGTCGGGTGAGCCGTGCGTATTGTTCATGTGCATGCGGGAAAGCAAGGAGTGGGGCCCGCTATAGAAGAACTCGAGGGTCACGTTGCCGCCCGCATATGCAAGCAGGTTGTAGTTGCCGATGCGGAATGCATCCTTGGCGCCGAATCGGTTGGGGTACCAACCATAGACCGCGGTCATCGAACCCGCGTAAGGCGCGACCAGCGCGGGAAAAGAGAAGACGCGATGGCCGTATTCGCCGCGACGCGCTGTCAAGGTGGAAATCACCGCGTGGCGCAACCGCGGAAATACACCTCTGCACTCGCATCGGTAGTACAATGCATCTTCCTTGAAGGCTTCTGAAAGCGCATAGCGCGTCGTGGTCCCTACGGCTACGATTCCAAAGTCCGACCCAAATCGCTTGGCGTAACCCTCAACGCCTTGATTCCACTCTGGAGGCGCGTTGCTGAACTGGTTGATGCCGGCCGCCAACGCTGAGCCCGCAATGGGATAGGGACCGAACGCATCGAAGACGTAGTTGCTGGCCATTGTTTTCTGCGTCGGTGCCGTGTAAGTAAAGTCGATTGGCGTTGCGGTCCTGGTTGCGACCGTGCCGGAAGAGTCTCCCAAAGCGGCCAGTGATTGCGATCCTGCCGGCACCGGCAAGCTTGCCAGGACTGCGGAGCCGAGCAGCAGCCACACTGCCCTGCGGATCTTCCCCTTGTGAGGCTCCTCGCTCGACCGGCTACCCTGCCTGCATGCCGGATCGCCATGGAAGACGTGCCAGGGCTGCGAATTCCATTTCCTCATTGCTGATGTCAAGGGATTCCCTCCGATCGGCATCGCATCTCTCCAACACACATGCCGCCGTCAATGGCTTATGTCTGCGTTTAGCTACGCCTTGAAATATTTTGTCAGAATTGAAGTCCCCAGGGATGGTCATAATTGCACGTTATCGCGAGTCGTCTTCTCCTGCATCCGTGACGCCAGGCGATCGAACAAAATCGGTCCCGTCGCGCGCAGAATCCGCCAGTCGTGTGTGCAAAAGAGCACAGCCTTTGCCCTCAGGATTGAAGAGAATAAAGCTCCAGCCATTTTGATGGCTGGACGAGGAGATTGCTATGCCTGAAACTCGACTTATCTCTCCCATCCCCACAAAGATCCTGTTGCCCATCGACTTTAGCCCATCCTCCCAGGCAGCTTTGGAAATGGCAGCTGACCTTGCTCAGCACTTTCAGGCCGAACTCTATCTCGTCAACGTCATCCCGATGTTTCCCACCACAACTCTTCCTGACCTGGTTCCCGAAGCCGAATTCATTCAGGAGGCAAGAACATTTGCAGAGCTCCACCTGGCCAAGTGCCATGCAGCTCTTGCGGCCAGGGGAGTTAAGTCGACTTCCAGCGTCGAAGTTGGAAACGACATAGCCGGGAACATCATGGACGTGGTTGAGCGCGAGCATATCGACATGGTCGTAATCTCCACCCACGGCATCTCCGGCTGGCATCCGTTGGTGTTCGGCTCGATTGCCGAGAAGGTCGTCAAGCTCGTGCAATGTCCCCTTCTTCTTTTGCGCTCGGCCAAGCCTGAGTCCGGCGTTAGGACCGCTTCAGGGCGCTCCATGGAATGGTGGTAGCGAAAGCGGTGGCACAGGTGGCTGAATTGTGAGTGTAACTAGCGTTGTCACCCCCGCATCATCCAGCCAGGCCGTAAAGCCGGCTCAGGACGTCGCCGCAAAAGGGCTCACCAGCAATGAGGCCAGAGCCCGTCTTGAAAAGGACGGGCCCAATGCCACACCGGATACCTCGGCTCATCCACTGCGCGATGCCCTGGCCAAATTCTGGGCGCCGGTTCCATGGTTGCTCGAAGCCTCCATTGTGCTTGAGCTTGTGTTGCATAAGTATTACGAGGCTGCTGTCATCGGCGCTCTGCTGGTTTTTAATGCGGCGCTCGCCTGGTTGCAGGAGAGCCGGGCCCAAGCTACCCTGGCGGCTCTGAAGTCGCGCCTGGCCCTCAACGCCTCAGTCCAGCGCGATGGCGCATGGAAGACTGTGCCCGCTGCGGAACTGGTGTGTGGCGATCTGGTGAAGCTGTCGCTTGGCGGCGTGGTCGCCGCCGATGTGCATCTGACGAGTGGATCGGTCGAGCTCGATCAGTCTATGCTTACCGGCGAATCCCTGCCAATTGAAGCCGGTCCCGGCGTGGACACCTTTGCAGGGGCTTTGGTGCGGCGCGGCGAGGCAACAGCCGTGGTAACCGCCACGGGCGTCCGCACAAAATTTGGCCGCACAGCGGAACTCGTTCGCACTGCACATGTGGTGAGCACACAGCAGACAGCGGTGCTCAAGATCGTACGCAACCTGGCGATCTTCAATGGTCTCGTAATCCTTGCGATGGGCGCATACGCCTATACCCATGCGATGCCATGGAGCGAGATCGTTCCCCTGTTGCTCACGTCGGTCCTCGCGGCCATACCCGTGGCTTTGCCCGCGACGTTCACCCTTGCTGCCGCGGTTGGAGCTCGTGCTCTGGCGAAGCTGGGTGTATTGCCCACACGGCTTACCGCCGTAGATGAAGCGGCATCGATCGATGTTCTGTGCTCGGATAAGACAGGAACCCTTACCCGCAACGAACTTTCAGTAACCAGCGTTCGCCCCATGCCAGGTTTCGACGAAGCGCACGTTTTCGGATTGGCGGCTCTGGCAAGCTCAGAAGGCGGCCAGGACCCTGTCGATCAAGCGATTCGCGCTGCCGCCTCGCACCAGCCGGCGTCGGATCTGCCAAAGCTGTCCAAGTTTGTGCCGTTCGACTCCGCCAAAAAAACTTCTGAAGCCGCGGTCACAGATCAGAAAGGAAGCGCAGAGCGAATCATCAAGGGCGCATTCACCGCGGTCGTAGCCCTTACTGCTCCGTCGCCTGCTGCGTCTGCAATCGCCGACGAACTCGAGAAGCAAGGCTTCAGGGTTCTGGCAGTAGCCGCGGGGCCCACGGCGTCCGCACAAATCATTGGCATGATCGCCCTCAGCGACCCGCCGCGGACCGACTCCAGCTCTCTCATCTCGGAATTGCATGCCCTCGGAGTGGCCACGGTCATGGTGACAGGAGACGCTCCAGCTACGGCCGCAATCGTCGCTCGCGCAGTTGGATTGAACGGCGCCGTCTGCCCGCCCGGCAAGCTTCCCGATGCTGTCAAGCCAGCGGATTTCGCGGTCTTCGCAGGCGTTCTTCCCGAAGGCAAGTATGACCTCGTCAAGGCATTCCAGAAGAACGGCCATGCAGTCGGAATGTGCGGAGACGGCGCCAACGACGCGCCGGCGCTCCGCCAGGCGCAAATCGGCATTGCCGTCTCGACCGCAACCGATGTGGCCAAATCCGCTGCCGGCGTTGTTCTCACACAAGCTGGCCTCGGCGGCATTGTGTCCGCTGTAAAAGAGGGCAGGATCACGTTTCAACGCATCCTTACTTACACTCTGAACTCGGTGATGAAAAAAATTGTGCAGGTCCTGCTGCTCGCGATCGGCCTGGTCATGACTAAACATGCCGTGTTAACTCCGATGTTGATGGTCATCGTGATGATTACCGGCGACTTCCTTGCCATGTCGCTGACCACTGACAAGGTGCGGCCGTCGAAGATGCCAAACTCGTGGCAAATCGGCAGGATTACAGCCGCTGGCGTGATTTTTGGAGTCTGTTTCCTTGCGTTCTCTATCACAATCCTGGCCGTCGGAGAATTTGAGTTGCACTTCGGAATCGAAGCACTCCAAACCCTTTCCGTGGTCGGTATTGTGTTTGGCAGCCAAGCCACCATCTACGTTATTCGCGGGCGCCAACATCTCTGGGGATTGCGCCCCAGCCTGTTGCTCGTGCTTTCTTCCGTAGCCGATGTCCTTATCATCTCAACGCTGGCGGTTCGCGGAATCGCCATGGCGCCATTGCCAATAGCAGTCATCGCTTCCGAGTTTGCCGCGGCTATCGCGTTTGGCTTGATTTTGGACGTGGTGAAGATTCCCGTCTTTGCCCGTCTCAGCATCTCCTAGATATCCATGAGAATGGGCTGAAGATAATCCAGTTGCCACACGTGCAACGACAGTCCTCGCAATCTAATGCTGAATCGTGGTCTCCGGCCGCGACGGCTTCTGCGTGACCTGGGCCGCTGTAGGCAATTGCGACCGGTCCCAACCGCCACCCAGAGCTTGAATCAGTTGCACCGACGCCGTCATCTCCTGCACCTCGAGAGCCGCCAGAGATTGCTGGTTGGAGAGCAAGGTGGTTTGCGCTATGACCACGTCGATGTAAGGATC
>PLGM01000197.1 GCA_003139795.1 Acidobacteriaceae bacterium
TTCAGATCTCGGTACTCTCAAGTCTTCACCATCCTGGCGATAAGGACGCGTCAATTGCGATCTCAATTCTTTGTTTCCAAGTTCAACATCCGCACTCACTTTGCAGCCGATTGCGACATCGGTTCCGTGGGAGAGAACGGCAATCTTCGCCAGAGTCAACGTGTAGTCGGGGCTGTTCGGCGGATCCTCGCCTGGGGGAATCTCGTTCGACGGATTGGCCTTGACAGGACGCAGACGCGTCGCCGTGAGCCGCACGTAGCGGCCGTGAGCACCTAGCACCGAGTAATCGGTGATATTGTCCCAGGGATCCGGAAAATCAGAATTACGGAAATCGGCAATGACAAGTGCAGCGGAGAGGGCCTCATCGTCTGCTGCCTCGATCACGAACCGCAGCGGAAATCCTTCGCCAGCATAGTACTGGTCGCGTCCTGGGTACATCCGCTCAGACGCGGGAAACAACCGGATTGCGTCGATGGGGACACTTTTCCCAAGGTCAATCTGGACCCACGTCTTGACATCGGGGTTGGCAGCCACTTTCGAGCGATATGCCCGATACGCAGTGGCTGGCGTTGCTGCCATGCGCAGTCCCGTCAAGTAGGGCGCGAGGGATTGCGATCCCACATCGGCCCACAACGCAACAGGATTTACGGCGCTGGAAACCAGCAGTCCCGTTCCTGCACAAGTCGAACTCATCAAGAATCTGCGCCGCGTAAGATGCGTTGCTTTGCTCGTACCGCTCATGGATGATCTCTTTGGGCTGGCGCCCTGTTCTGAAAACGTTGACCACGAAATTCTAGGCGTTTCACTCGAATGATTCCACTCAGCCGCGTTCCACGAGTGAAAAATACGTCGAGTCACTCATTGAGGAACCGATTAGTTCCCATATGTCGGCAAGTGTCATGGAATCTGCCGGATGCACCCAGAGCGATGGAATGGCCTGACGTTAGTAGGGTCGAGGGCTGGCGCGGTGTTCCGAAGGTCCAGCCTAGCCGTTTCTCCCCGTTTCCTCTGGGAGTGCCTCATTAGCCGAACCGTGAATCCGTTTCCAGCCCCCGCCACATCGCACCCAGCGTGCGGATTTCCCGCACTGGGCGCACCTGTTTGCTTCGTGCCAAGGTTTATGGGGCCTATCTTGCTGGGGCAACTTTCGCGCTTGACCATCGACGAAGCTGGTAGTCGTTAAACAAACCCAGCCGGTCATACAGCCATTCGCTACTTCGCCGCTTCCAGGGAAAGCCGTTGCGCCCCCGGGCACGTATCAGATGTTTCCGGACCTTCATTTCTACCCACCGTTTGACCATTGAGAAACAGGAACTCGAATGACCGACCCGATAGTAGTTCACCCAGCCACGCAGAATTCCTTCCTGTTTATGGCCTGGCACCATGACTGGATGCCTGAGAAATGCAGGTTCCGGGACGCCCGTTTTCCAGCAAACGTCCGCCAGATCGTTGCCCGGCGGGAGGCGATGGGGAAGTCTACGAGGAAGAGTCCTTTGAGGTCTTCTATGGGGCAAGGAATACTTCCATCGACCTGCGCCGCAAACAGGCCCCGGCACGCAATAACGAGGATGGGCTTTTTCGGGAATCAGAGGGCACGATTCCGTGTCCTCTGACGCTGGCAGAGCGCCTTGAGAAACTAGGCTGCGTGAAGCATGCCTGGCTTGACCTTGGGTGTCCTGGTCTTCCGAAAAGCGAAGCCGGCCAGCAACAGGAGCCCGGTGCCGAGCAAGAACAGGGAACTAGGCTCTGGGGTCGCCGCCAGGGTTCCTGTAGCTGGCCCGTCGTTACCATTGGTGATCGGATTATTGTTGTCATAGTTCCCATTATCAGCCCAGTAGAAGTATCCGCCGTCGCCGTTGTTGCTGTCGGAGAAGATATTGAGCTGGTAGTTGCCGACGGAAAACAGTAAGCCGCCCCAGTCCAGAATCCCGTTGCCTGTCTGCTCCGTGTAGAGCACATTGTCATATTGAAACGAACCGTTGTCGTAGTAGTTAGGGGCGAGGGCTCCGTACGCGGAGATCACCGTGGCGGGGTCTAAGGACGAAATAGTGACGGTTCCGTTGGTATCCGGATCCTTGAACCACCCTGTGACGCCCGTGATGACGTCGACGCCCGCCGGCTGACCGGCAATCTGGGTGGCGGTGAAGGTGAGATCGGCGCTGAAGTTTGGCCCGCTGATTGTGTAATTGAAGGAATCAGCCAGTGCGGCCGGGGTGATCGCAAGAGCCGTTACCAATGCGAGTACAACGAAACTGAGCTTCTTCATTATCTTCTCCAAAGTCTGTCCGTGGAAGTCTGTCCTGGAGGCACCTTGCCGGTGGCCGCGGAAGGCACTGGTCCTTTTGACCAACGCCTTGGGCGATAAACCACAAGAGCCAGCAGCACTTCGCGGGACTCACGCTAAGGATCTCCGCACCGTCGGTGCGACCTGCGTTGCCCCTTGGAGCGAGGGAACAATCCGATTCCTGCCTATGGGCGCTGTCCAACTGCAAGCCAGCACGCTCCAATAGCGTGAATTCAATGTAGGCGCACGCTGAGGGCTAAGCCATAGCTCTTTATGGGTTAAGTCGTGGCTCTTCAGGGGTTAAGGCATGGCTCTTCAGGTACTGTTACTGATGGGGGGATCCAAGACTCTTTGGGGCACTGTTACTAATGGGGGATCAAATTGACTAAGCTTGAGCCGACTTTGCGGCCAGTTCCACCGCCAGTAGCCGGCTGGGTCCAGCCCCATTGCTTCCGGCCTGCTCTTTTGACTGTTTTTCTCAGGTGGCGGCCTAACGTGCTCAACGCCAGTCCATGAATCCGGCAGAACTCGCTTCGCCCCATCCCACTCGTCCGGTACAAACCGGCGAGCCGCGCAATCTCCGCACGCCACGACGTGGAGTGGACCCCAAAATTGAG
>PLGM01000214.1 GCA_003139795.1 Acidobacteriaceae bacterium
TTCTCGATGCTGACTTTGCTGATTCTGCCGTGTAGAAGGTTGCTGACATTCGGCTGATACTCATCGAGCATGTCCACAAGCTGCCGCTGAGTAAAGCCGCGCCGGTCAATTTCCGCCAGGATCGCCTCCACGATGGAGGCCTTGATCTTCAGCGCCGATGCTTCCGACCTGGAGAATCCCAGGTCATCCAGAACGTCGCCCGTTGTGACGTGATTTGGTTTGCTCATTTTGACCACTCCCCGTTGGTCGAAGTGCTCTATTTCGTATCCAGCAGTCTTTGTCGGATTTCCTTTAGCCTGGCCTTCGCCACCTCCAGATCGCGCTTGTCTGTTTTCCTGCTGTCCTTCTCAAAGCAGTGCAGAACGTGAATGGTGTCGCCGATCCGCGTCAGGTACATCAGCCGATACCACGTCCGTTCGTCACCGTCTTTCAGTTCCCACACGCCCTTCCCGACTGAGGTCATGGGGCGGTGTGAGCAGCGTGGGTTATTCCCATTCTGAATCTGCCGCAACGAGAATCCCAGCGTTGCCTTAACATCATGAGGGAAGCTACTCAGAACCTCCTTTGAGTCGCCCTCCCAGTCGATCTTCGCTGGCTGACCTTGGCTGCGATCCTTCATGACTGAATCGAATATATAATATCTTATATGGACTCTGCAACTGCCAAGAGATAGGAGACTCGGCCCAGCGGCGGAGTACAACGCCAGGGCCCATGATATTGCCCTTCCTGATCGTATGGTGCAGTGGGGTCACCGCTTCGCATTAAGGACAGCCATCGCATCCACGACTTGCGACGGCTCGAAATGCGCATAGCGCATGGTCGAAGCGATTGAAGCATGACCCGCAGCCTCCTGAACAACCTTCAAATGCACACCGGCCTGAACAAGCCGTGAGCAAAAGGTATGCCGGTTATCATGCCACCGGTACTTCGTAATCTTTGCTTCGTCCAGTGCGGCCTGCCACCACTTCTTGTTGTCAGCTTTGGCGAACACCACATCCTGCGGCGACTTGTTCGGCTGGTTCCCGGACCGATCCCTACGTTCGAGGTCAAGGTCGCGCAACTGCTTTAGCGCCTTTGCCGCGTCATCGATGATGAATGCATTGCGCGGCTTTCCATTCTTGGTCTTTCGGAGGCGCATGATGCGCCGATCAAAATCGACGTCACCCCACCGCAGGTTGTATTGCTCTGACCTGCGCATCCCGGACTTCAGTGACACCTCGAATTCCAGGAGCCTGTGAATCGCCTGCTTGCGCAGTTCAGGCTGCTTGATGGGATCGTGGGAATCAATCTTCTGCTGTAGGACTTTTCGTAGCCGTTTCTCCTCATCGGCACCGAGGAAACGCTCGACGATCCCTTGGCCCACATCGCGGAGAGGGACATCTGCCGCTGGATTCACATTGACGAGGTCCTTCCGCTTTCCATGCTTGAAGACCATGGAAAATGTGCCGCGCATTTTGTTGATGGTCGCATTGGCCAGGTCCCGCTCTTCCTGAATCTCGTCAAGCCAGTCCTCAATCTCCGATGACTTCAGCTTTGTCGCGTCGCGGTCGCCGAACATCGCCTTGATTTCGGCGATTCTCTTCGGCGGGTTCGTCTGGTCCCGGTACTCCTCAGGGTGCGCCTTCACATACCGTTCGAACTCATCGCATAGCTTTGCAACGGTCATCGCATTGGCGTCACCGAGGACAGCGACCTCGGCGGTAGTCAGAACAGGCCGCTTGGCCGTCGCCGGCAACACGCCCTCTCCTGTGCGCTTTATCGTCCTCGCCTTCTCCACCCAGGCAATTGCGTCGGCCCGTCCCTTCGGCCCTCGCCCGAAACTCTTTCGGACCAGTTTCCCAGTAACCCGGATTCGGGCGGACCAGATGTCACCGCCAGGGATTCTTTCATATACTCCGCTTACGGGTGCAGGTTTCCGGGCCATGTATCACACTCCTGTATCACATGCTGGTGGTGGTGTTCTCCCACGGGCGAGGGTCCTCTTGGCGCTTTTGCCTTGTCCTCTACCCGATCAACTGTGATACATATGTGATACACGAGAGCCGTATCCCGTGCAACTCGCTGCAACGGTTCCGCGCTTAATGAAGAATGAAATATCTCATGGATACTGGAGATTTGCAGATTTGTGCAACCGTGTGCGGCTCAATGCAAAGTCGTCAATAACGCCCTTTTAAGGCGTGGGTCCTGGGTTCGAATCCCAGCGAGCTCACCATACCTCCCGGCCGCAAACCCTCCAGCCCCGATTCCCGACCCCGGACATTGACCCCTAGGGCCGGGGCCAGAAATGCTCTTCGCTCGCGGCGCGCAGCCGCTGGGCCGCGTCCTCGGGGGTGATGTCCCGCTGGGGCATGCCCAGCATTTCAAAACCCACCATGAACTTGCGGACGGTGGCCGAGCGCAGCAGTGGCGGATAGAAGTGGGCGTGGAAATGCCACTCCGGGTGCGAGCCGGAATCCGTCGCCAACCCAGCGACGCGCCCAGTGGGCACCCGCCCGTCGCCGGGGGCCCCGGTCGTCGGCGACTGGTGGAAGCCCATGGTGTAAGGGAAGCTGGTCGCGAAGAGATTGTCGTAGCGCGTGGTCAGGCGCTTGAGCGCGTCGGCCAGTCCGTCCCGCTCCTCGCTGGTGAACTCCGGCAGCGCCCCCAGGTGGCGGCGGGAAACGAGCAGCACCTCGAAGGGCCAGACAGCCCACCACGGCACCAGCGCCGCAAAGTGCTCATTTTCGAAAACGATGCGGCCCTGATCGGCTGGGGCCGCCTGCTCGGCCTCAAGGTAATCGCACAGCAGGCAGCGGCCGGTGCGGGCCAGGTGTTGGCGCTGGGCCTGGGTTTCGGCGGCCGGTTCGTCGGGCACAAAGCCGGTGGACCAGATCTGGCCGTGGGGATGAGGATTGCTGGCGCCCATCATGGCCCCGCGATTTTCAAAGATCTGCACGTACTCAATCCAACCGAGGGCGCGCAGTTCCTCATATTCCTGGGTCCAGGCGTCCACCACGGGGCGAATCTCCGCGCGCGTCATGCGGGCCAGGGTCAGGCTGTGGTCGGGATGGTAGCAGAGCACCTTGCACACACCGCGGGCAGGTTCGGCCTTGAGCAGCGGCGACTCCTGCGCTTCAGCCGGCGCGGGAGAATCCGGCAACAGTGCGGCGTAATCGTTGACGAAAGAGAAAATCCCGTCATACGCCGGGTTCACGGCCCCGCCCGCGCGATGATTCCCTGGGCACAGATAACACTGCGGATCGTAGGAGACTCCCGAAGGCGCGGTCTTTTGGCCAACTTCTCCCTGCCAGGGGCGCTGGGTGCGGTGCGGCGAAACCAGCACCCACGACTGCCGCAGCGGATTCCAGCGGCGATGCGGAGACTGACCCTTCTTGTCCATGCTTCCTCCCGCATAGATTGTAAAGTCTCCGCACCGGGCTCAGGGTCTCAGGGCTTTAGGTCGAACGCGGGGCGCAGAGTGGCGTCCATGTAGAAAGGCACCGAAACGTGCTCGTGGACGATCCGCCAACCCTCCGCCTGCCGCTCCAGGCAAAGCGTCGAACGCATCCAGAAATCGACCTTCCCTTCCGGGCCTTTCTTCGTACCGCTCAGGCGGACAAAGCCGTGGCCGAAGGCGAAGTCGCCGCTTACCGTCAGCTTGAAATCGCGCGATTCAAGTTCGACCGGCGTTGCCCAGCTGTCGAGCCAGCGCTGTTTCTCCACGGGATCGACGCCGGGATGGGTGAGCGGCGGCGCAAGGCTGAAGACGGCTGCATCCGGGGCGTAGGCCGCGGCAACGATGGCGCCATTCTTGTCGTGATGCGCCTGGTGACGAGACTCGATGAGAGCCAGAATTGCCGCCTCATCGCTGGAGAAAGAAACCTTGGAAACGGGCGCGTTCAATGTTGCTGTGGCCATGATGAAACCTCCTCGGGGTTGGTTGCTGATAAATGCCTCAGGCCGTGGGGATCAGTATCTGAGTGATCAATTGGTCCTCGGGCGTAGTGCGCGGATCGTTGACGTAGTTCTCGATGCAGAAATCGCTGCGGAGCGTCCAGCCGTTCTTCGCAACGATCTCGAAGACGCGGCCCGTTGCCGCCGCGAGATTGGAGTAGGGGCCGGTGAGCACAAACCGGCTGTATTTGTCGCCCTCAAATACCTCGTACTTCAGGCCCGATGGCAGGTTGACCGGCGGCTTCGCCAGAGCAAAGCCGGCGCGATAGACGTTCGGGTTCATCTTGTAGAGGCTCATGTAGCCGGTGATCAGGTTATTCTCGGCGAGCAGTGGGGCGAGGCTGTGCGCAATCCCCCAAGCCTCTGGAGCGATCTTCGGGAAGGCCCCGGTCCTCTCGACAAATACGTAGTGGGTTTCGGGCCAGTGGACCAGCTCCGGATCTTCGGTCAGTCTCAGACGCTCTACGGTTTTCATACGGTCTCCTTTTTGGGTTGATGGAAAAGCAATTCGAGATAGCGGCGCAGATGGTCGATACAGGCGGCGGCAACCTCGGGGCCGTGTTTGGCCTTGGCCAGGATAAAAGCGCCCTGGATGGTGGCCTGGGTGTAAAGAGCAACGCTCTCGGCGGTCCAGCCAGCATGAATGCCGCGCTGGCGCATGGCCTCTTCGATGTCGGGCACCAGGGTTGCGGCGTGGTCGCTGATGCTCCGGTTGCAGGCCTCGCGAAGCGCAGGGTGCGTGTCGTACACCTCCTGGACCATGGTTCCGACGAGGCAGGTAAAATCAGGCAATTCGCCCCGTAAGAGGGATTTGCGGAAATCCACATAAGCCAGCAGACGATCGACAGGATCTGTGGGGGCGTGATAGGGCGCGGACGCAAAAAGGGCACCCGTGCCTTCAATCCAGTAGTCGGCGGCGGCCAGGGCGAGCGCTTCCTTGCTGTCAAAGTGGTGGAAAAAACTGCCCTTGGTGAGCCCGGCCGCTTCGCAGATGTCCTCGATGCGCGTGGCCGAGTAGCCCTTGGCGCGGATGACGTGCAATGCGGCGTTCAGAAGCCTGGTCTTCGATTCGTGTCTTTGATCGGTCGCGCTCATAGCATACCCACCAGTTGGTATGTAACATACCGATTAGTAGGTATGTTGTCAAGAGATTTTTTCCACAATCGCGAAAAAATCGAAAAGGGGCCCCTGGGCAATCTCGATCCCCTCCGGCGGCTTGGTTACCACGATTCAGGGGCTCATTGAGACTGGCCTGGGAGCCACTACGCGGCGGGGCGGTGGCTGGCGCAGGAAATCCCGCATGGCTGCCACTCCATCGGCATCTTTCCAACTGCGCGGGATTACCATCGATCATCCTCGCGGCGACGGTGAGCCGCGCCCGTCCCGGACGGATCGCCGTCAGCCGGGAATTCACGCCGTGGGCTTCTCCGGAGCCGGCATGGAGGCCAGGAAACGCCGGGCAAACTCGCCGCTGTACTCCTCCAGCAATTGCCTTACCCGTTCCGCCTCGTCCGAGCGCACGATCAGGCCGGCATGATGGTGCTTCTTCATGCGCAGGACGACTTCGGGGGCATCGAATCCATCCGTGTCCGGCTCGGCGGTCTTGGCCAGGCAGATGACGCTGCCAGCATAGCTCGCCAAGGATTGGGGAGGGACGTAGGTCTCGCCGCGCAGACTCGAAACCTCCAGGCGCGCCCACTCCCGCCACAGATTCACGCCTGTGGCGGCCTCGACGAGATCGGCGATGAAGGCGCCGCCCACCCGCGCCGCAATCTCAAGAAAGTAGTAGCGGCCATCGGCGTGGGCGCGGATGTACTCGGCGTGGGTGACGCCGCGCAGCATGCCCAGCGAGGGCGCCAGGCCGGCGTTCAGCGCGGTCAGCTCCTGCCATTCGCGGCTGCCGCGGTCCACGGTGCGGGTGGTGAAGACCCCGCCCTCGTGCATCACCTGCATGGGCGGGTGGCCGTACTGATGCGCTGCGGAAAAAACCACCTTGCCCTCGCTGACGATCGAGTCCACGTGGAAGATGTCGCCAGGCACGAACTGCTCCAGCAGGAAGTGGCTCTGGCGGTCGCCCAGATCGTCCAGGGCGCGCCACAGTTGCTCCGGCTCCTCGATGGTGCGAATTCCCAGCGACGAGGCCTCCGAACGGGGCTTGAGAAGCCACGGCGCCGGCACGTGGCTCATGTAGGCGCGCAGTTCGTCGTAGTTCAAAACCCGGCAATACTCCGGGACCAGGAAGCCTGACTCCTGCGCGCAGATGCGCATGGCCAGCTTGTCGCGATAGTAGGCCGTGGTGGTTGTCCCCATGCCGCGGATGCGCATGTGCTCGCGGATCTTGGCCGTGATTTCCAGGTCGAACTCGTCCAGGGCGATAATGCGGTCGAAGCGCCGGCCCCGCGCCATCCAGGAAACCGTGTTCAGTATCTGTTCGAGGCTCAGCCCAGAGGGCATGGTGGCCACCTCCTCCACCGCCTCGCGGGGCCACGGGGCGTCGCGGAGCTTGTCCAGGGTGAGAAGCGTGGGCCTCACGCCCATCGCGGCGCACTGGCGCAGAAAGTCGTGCCCTTTCTCGTAGCTGGCAATACACAGAAACCGCTCGATCTTTTCGGTCATCGATCGACCCCCCGTTGGAATGAATTTACTGTCCCCGCTGTCGAGGCCTGAAGTCCCGTGCCCAATCCTGGGAAAAGGACCCCGGCCTGCACGGCAGGCTTGGACTGCAAGTCAAGATAGTTCTACCATATAGGCTGCAACCCGAACTTGCCGCTCTACGCCAAGGATTGTTTACGATGCTTTCAGTAAATGAAATCGTCGCGCTGCACGACCAACGGACCCGCGCGTGGCACCAGGCGCCGGAAGATCCGGCCGAAGCCGCGCTGCCAGGTTCCGGCGCAGGCGCAGCCGGGAAGCAGGAAGCGGCAGCGGAGTGGCTCAGCGCGGTGGCGCGCCAGCATCGCGCCAACTTCGAGCTCTGGCACATCGAGGACGAGGCCCGCGTTCCCGGCGCAACCGACGCCGAGCTGGCGGAGGTGAAACACCGCGTGGACCGGACCAACCAGCGCCGCAACGACCTGGCCGAGGAACTGGACCGCGCCCTGCTCGATTGGCTGGAGACCCGCGGGTTGCCCAACCCGTCTGCCCCACTGCACTCCGAGTCGCCGGGCCTGATCGTCGACCGGCTCTCCATCCTGGCGCTGAAGATCTACCACACGCGCGAAGAGGCCGGGCGCACGGACGCTCCGGCAGGCCACGCGGAGCGCAACCTCCATCGCCTGGCGGTCCTTGACGAACAGCGCGCCGACCTCGCCGGCTGCCTGGACGCGCTGTGGCGGGAGACTCTCGCCGGGACGCGGCGCTTCAAACTTTACCGCCAACTGAAGATGTACAACGACCCGTCTCTCAACCCGGCCGTCTACCGCAAACTCCTCGCTGAGCGGGGCCGGTAACCCCGTGTTTGCGGGCCGCCATTGACGTAACTCGGGGTTCTGCGTATAAAGAGGGCCTGAGCAGCGTTATTTCCTGACCCAGGTTTCCGGCCGGCAGCGATCCGGCTCAACCGGGGGTCAGAGGAATGCGCTCGCGGCAAACTCATGATGCAAGAGGCCCGGACTGTGGCGCACGACCGCAAAAAAGACCCTTCACACTCAGGCAAACCTGGTGGCCACTCCTCCCCGGGTACGGGACCGGCTTTCCAGCACTACCAGGCTGCCGTGCAACTGCTGCAGCAGGGCCGATACGAAAAGGCGCTGGCGGCTTTTGAAAAGCTGTTGCCCGTCGCGCCGGCCGAGATCCTGGAACGCTGCAAGATGTATATCAGCACCTGTCAGCGGCAACTGGAAAGGCCCAAACTTACCTTTCTCACCCCCGAGGAACACTACGACTACGCCATCTCGCAGTTGAACATCGGCTACTACGAGGAGGCCCGCGAGCAGTTCGACAACATACTTGCCAGCTATCCGCACGCCGATTACGCCTATTATGGGCTGGCGCTGCTGGACGCGATCACCGGGCACACACAGGATTGCCTCGCAAATCTCGGCCGGGCCATCGAGCTGAACCCCAGGAACCGGCTCCAGGCCCGCGTCGACAACGACTTTCAGAACATGGCGGACGATCCGCGCTTTACCGAGCTGCTGTATCCTGAAGTTCCGTAAGATCCTGGTTTGAACACTTTGGCCCCTGAAAACGCAGAGCTGTCCCGGCGGCTGGCCGCCGGCCCTGAAGTCCCGGCCCCCGCCTCCGCTCTGCGCGTGGTGGCCATCGGCGGCGGCACGGGCCTTTCCACGCTGCTGCACGGCCTGCGGGAGCACGTAACCGCATCCGGCCCCGCCGCCCAGCCGGGCCTGATCGCCGACCTGGCCGCAGTGGTCTGCGTCACCGACGATGGCGGCTCCTCCGGCCGCCTGCGCAAAGGCTTCAACATGCTGCCCCCCGGCGACCTGCGCAACTGCATGTTGGCGCTCAGCGAGCAAGAGGACCTGCTCGCCCAGGTCTTCGCCCATCGCTTTCGCGCCGGCGAATCGCTCAAGGGGCACAACTTCGGCAACCTCTTTGTCGCCGCGCTCACTGAGATCACCGGCGACTTTGGCCACGCCATCCAACTGGCGTCGAAGATTCTGGCCACGCGCGGCCGCATCTACCCGGTCACCACCGCCAACGCCACGCTGGTGGCGCGCATGGACGACGGCTCGCTGGTGCGCGGCGAAACCAACATCACCGCCAGCCCCCTGCGCATCGCCGAGCTGATGCTCGATCCCCCGGATGCCGCGCCGCTGCCCGAGACGCTGGAAGCCATCGCGCGGGCCGACCTCATCACCGTGGGTCCGGGCTCGCTCTACACCTCGCTGATTACCAACCTGCTGGTCCAGGGCATCCCCGCGGCGCTGGCCGGCGCCCGCGGTGTCCGCGCATTCATTTGCAACCTGATGAGCGAGGCCAATGAGAGTCTGGGACTGACCGCCTCCGAACACATCGAGCGCATCTACGAGCACACGCACGCGCCCATCTTCGACTATGCGCTGGTGAACACCACGGACTTTTCGGCGGAGACGCTGGCCCGCTACGCGGCCGAGGGCGCAGCGCCGATCGTCCCCGACTTCGAGCGCATTGAGGCCCTGGGCGTACGTTGCATTGCCGGCGACTTCGCCAGCGAGGAACAAGTTGTCCGCCACGCCCCCGGCCGCGTCACCGGCGCCCTGCTGGCGCTGGGCCGCACCGCCCCTCCCAGCCGGGCCTGAGGAATTTCTCTTTCCCACTGCTCCCGCGTTGAAGTAAAGTAAAACGGCGCGGCCTGGAGCCTGCGCGATAAAACAGGAGGAAACATGCGCAAGACCCGAGTTTGGATCACGTTGGGCTGTTGCCTGTTCGCCATGGCAGTCTTTGCCGGGGCGCAATCGAACAGGAAGCCCGGCCTGTGGGAGATGACCACCAACATGACCTGGCAGCAATCGCCCATGCCTCCGGGCATGACCATGCCCCCCGGCGCCCACTCGCCCTTTGGCGGCGGCCCCATAACCACGCAGGTTTGCCTCACCCAGGCCATGATCGACAAGTACGGCGCGCCCATGCCGCAAAACCAACACGGCGACTGCCAGATCACCAACGTGTCTCTGCACTTGACTGGCATGACCGCCAGCATGGTCTGCACTGGACAGGTGAACGGCACGGGAACCGTGGAGTCCGACTGGACCATACCCGACCACGCCAAGGGCAAGGTTCACTTTGTCGGAACCATGCAGATGGGGCAGAATTCCAGGCCGATCGAGTGGACCTCCGAGTCCACCTCGGTCTACAAAGGCCCCGACTGCGGCAGCGTCAAGCCCCTGCCCATGCCCGCCGGCAAGTAGCGCGGAAAAGCTTCCCTTCCACGCCTTGTTTTGTTCCCCTGTTTCCCATCCTTTCCGCGGCGTATCGCGGAAGGGACGGGAAACCGGCGTATATAAAACTCTCCTTGTTGAGACGACGCCAACATATCCGCATTGGTGTCTTTTGTGCTACCATTCGAAGGTGATCGAGATTCGCCAGTACATCGACCGTTTGGGGCTCAATCCTTTCGAGCGATGGTTCGAAAAGCTGGATAACGACACCCAGGCACGGATTGCCGTGTTTCTCGATCGGCTTGAACGGGGCAATTTTTCAGCGGCGAAAGGTGTAGGTGCGGGCGTCCTCGAATTGCGTCTGGATTTCGGTCCCGGCTTCCGCATTTATTTTGGCAAGGATGGAGAGCGGCTTGTGATCCTGCTGGGCGGCGGCGCCAAAAAGCGCCAGCAGGCCGACATCGATGCAGCATGCGCCCTCTGGAAGGAATACAAGAGCCGAAAGCGGGAAGAATCATGCCATTGACGAAAAGCTTCAACGATACGATTAAGAGCAAACTCCTTGAGAGCGAGGGATTTCGCAGGGCGCTTCTCAGGGAAGCGGTCGGCTGCATGATCTCCGGCGATGTGGAGACGGGAAAATCCGTACTCCGCAAGTATATCAACGGTACCGTTGGATTCGTGAAGCTGGGAGCCGACCTGGGACGTTCCCCCAAGGCGCTCATGCGGATGTTCAGCTCGACAGGCAATCCGCAAGCGAAAAACCTCTTCGAAATTGTCGCCTATCTGCAAAAGCTGGAAGGAACCGTGCTTGAAGTGATCGATCGAGCCGCGGCATAGTATCGTATGCTGGATGCGACCCCCTGGTTTCAGTGGCCAAGGTCGGATTCAAAGTAGCCGACGCGGGAGTTTTAGCGACCGGAAGGGCGTTCGATCCAAGCCTCAGGCGCGGTGGACGCTTCGGTATAAATGCACACCTCTACCTATCATCTGCGATACGGGCCTGCCCAGCCTCACTCCCAATCGGGTTGAAACTGGATACGATAGAACATGGCCCTTTTCGATTCCCTCCCCCGGCAGCCGGTCAGCCGGCGCCGCTTCCTCAAGGCAGGCATGTGGGGCGCTGCCGGGCTCGCGCTCTATGCAGGCGAGATTGAGCGCCATTGGCTTCAGGTCACCCGGCGCGACATCGGTCTGCGCGGCCTGCCTGCCGCGTTTGACGGGCTGCGCATCGCGCAGATCAGCGACATCCACCTGGACGAATACACAGAGCCTTTCTTCCTGCGCCATGTGATCGACCGTGTCAACCGCATGGAGCCTGATGCCGTTGCTTTGACGGGTGACTATGTCACCGATGGGTTTGGCTCGAGGAATTATGCCATCGGCGCCGCGTGGCAATGCGCCAATATCCTCAGCGGACTGGGATGCAGGCAGCGCTATGCCGTGCTCGGCAACCATGACGTCGTCGTGGGAGAAGAAGAGGTTTCCGCGGCGCTGACGGCCAACGGCGTCACCGTGCTCAAGAACGCATGCCTGCCGATGGAGCGCAGCGGCGGCAGAATCTGGCTGGCAGGACTTGACGATCCAGTCAATGGCAATCCGCATCCGGACTTGGCCATCCCTGCCTCGATACGCAATGTGCCCAATGAACCCATCGTCCTGATGTGTCATGCCCCGGACTACGCCGACGATCTGCTGACGCACCCGGCGGGCAAAGCTGTTGGCCTGATGCTGAGCGGCCACACCCACGGAGGTCAGATTCGCCTGCCGCTGCTGGGCGCTTTGGGCCTGCCCGACCTGGGCAGAAAGTATGTCGAGGGATGGTTCCGGCTTGGAGGCTTGCAACTCTACGTCAATCGCGGCATCGGCACGGTTGGGCTGCCGTTTCGGATCAATTGTCCGCCGGAGATCACGCTGATCACGCTGCGTGCAGGCTGAATGGGAGGCCGGTGACGTTTACCAGCCGGCCTCTGTCGAATGACGGGCAATCGGGAGACTGACCGGATGTCCGAGTTTCAGAGACGGAGACCCTCACCCCTCGACCGTCCGCTTCAACTGCCAGCAGGCGGCGCAGACGTCGCGGCCGCGCGGGGCAGCGATCGCCCGCGAGCATCCATCCAGTCTCAGCCCGAACCGGCCTATGGCACTGTAACGTTGACCGTTGTGGTCACGTACACATCGGTGTTCATGTCCCTCGCCGTGAATGTGTAGACATAGTTTCCCGGCGTTACGACGCTGTTGTTGCCGCCACAAGCGCTGTTCCCCGCCAGACCGGCCAGCGTTCCTAAAGCGAGCAGAGTCAGCGTAAGCCAGCGCGCAGCCCTCCGCCGGATACCAAAGCCGAACAGCAGCGCACCGGCCAGCGCCAGGCCTGGCGCCAGCCCATGGCCCTCGCGACGCGGCAGGCTGACGGGGCAAGGGTTGCAAGGGGGGTGAGAGTTAAGGAAGACAATGGTCCCCGTCGCCACTTGATTCGCGGTCAACGTTTCGATGGCTATAATTGCAGGCCCTCCGAAGTTGCAGATGGGCACATTGACCCCGGCCGGAGGAGTCGGAGCACTGCAGATGATGCCCACAGTACCGGTGTAGCCGTTGACCGAGGTCAGCGTGAAGGAGCTGGAACCAGATCCACTGGAACTGCTGTTGGACATCGTCACGTTGGTGGCTGCGATGGTGAATCCCGGCGTGGCGGCCAGCGCAGGCGAACTGGAAACCACAAAGCTGAATGCCAGGAGGAATCCGAGAACGACAATCAGACGGTACCCTTGCATGGCAGAGACCTTCCTGCGGGTGGTTTGCACCCTGCCTGTGTGGTTAGACGAAGGTTAACTCCAGCGGCTAAGAGGTTTTGCAGGAGTTTTACACCTCACTTCGCGGGCCGCCCGGCATTTCGAGAATAGCTTGACCTTCAGGCTTCGACGGTGCGCTTGAGCTGACCGCAGGCGGCGTAGATGTCGCGGCCTCTTGGCTTGCGGAGGAAGGTGGGGACGCCGGCGGCGGCTAGCGTGGTTCGAAAGGCTTCGACGGATTCTGGTTGGGGCATGGTGTATTCAATGCCCGGTCCTGGATTCCAGGCGATCAGGTTCACCTTGATGGGCAATCCGGTCCGGCGCACCAGCCGGGCGACCTCGTGGGCGTGTTCCGGCCGGTCTGTGACCCCGCCCAGCAGCACATATTCAAAAGTAATCCGCTCGCGGGGGCGCAGCCGGACCTGGCGCACCGCGTCCACCACCGCCTCGATCGGCCACTTCCGGTTGATGGGCATGATTTCGCCGCGAATGGTGTCGTTGGGGGCGTTCAGGCTGATGGCCAGCTTGGGGCGCAGTTCCACCGGCTCCAGGGCAAACCGCTCGATGCCCGGCACGATGCCGGACGTAGAGACCGTCATCCGCTGCGGGCTTAGGCCCACTTCCTCCACCAGCAGACGCACCGCCCCCATGAAGTTGTCATAGTTGAGGAACGGCTCGCCCATGCCCATGAAGACCAGGTTCACTCGGTCGCGGCCCACCTGGACCGGGTGGCGATCGAAGACCGCAACCACCTGGCCGGCGATCTCGCCCGCGCTCAGGTTGCGCTGCAGGCCGAGTTTGGCGGTCAGGCAGAACCGGCAGTTGACGGCGCAGCCCACCTGGCTGGACACGCAGATCGTGGCGCGGTCCCAGCGCTTCCCTGCTCCGTCTGTCCCAGCCGCGCCTTGCCCGTCCGGATCGCTCCCGTCGCCGGCCTCGCCATCGTCTCCTTCGGGCATCCAGACGGTCTCCACCGTCTCCGCCCCGGCCAGCGAGTCCTGGCCCTGGCACTGGACCAGAAAGCGCTCTGTCCCATCCACTGACCGGAAGACCTGCGCAATCTGCGGCCGGCCCACCTCCCAGCCCTCCTGGGCCAGCCTATGGCGCAAGGCTTTGGGTAAGGTAGTTATTTCATTTAGATCCGGAAGCCGTTGACGATACAGCGCCTCAGCGAGTTGTTTGCCGCGCCAGGCCGGTTCGCCCACCTCGACCATGAGCGCCGCCAGCGCCTCCGCATCCAGGCCAAACAGCGGCTTCCGCTTCACGCCTGGAGGGTCAGCTGCATCTAAACGAACGATTTGGCTGGAATTCCCGGTCACGGCTGGGTTCAGCATAGAGCATTTTCGTCCCCTCTTTCAGCCGCGCGGCGGAGCTTGATCCAAATCCAGTCCATTGCTCGAACGCGGCAACACTGCCGGCAATGTGCCGGTCGCGCCCAATTGCCCTACAATCGAATCAAACTGATGATGACGACCACTGAGCGAAACCTTCGCCGCACCATATTGCCGAACGGCCTGATCTTGCTGACCGAGCGCATGGATCACCTGCGCTCGGTGGCCATGGGCGTGTGGATCAAGTCCGGCTCGCGGTGCGAACTGGCCGAGACCAGCGGCATCTCCCACTTTGTGGAGCACATGCTCTTCAAGGGCACCCGTTCCCGCACCGCCCAGCACATTGCCCGCGAGATGGATTCGATCGGCGGCAACCTGGACGCCTTCACCGGCAAGGAAACCATCTGCTTCAACGTCAAGTCGCTGGCTGACCACGTGCCCATCGCCCTGGACGTGCTCACCGACCTGGTCCTCAACCCGGTTTTCGCCGACCCCGACATCGAGCGCGAGCGCGGCGTGATTCTGGAAGAGATCAAGATGGACGAGGACAACCCCGACCTGCTGGTCCACGAGCTGTTCACGCAGAGCTTCTGGAAGGACCACCCGCTGGGCTGGCCCATCCTGGGCACCTCGAAGACCGTCGCCCGGCTCGACCGGGAGAAGCTGTTTGCCTATCACGGCGACCGGTTTCACGGTGGCAACATGGTCTTCTCCGCGGCCGGCAACCTGGACCACGACCAGTTTGCTGACGAAGTGGCTGGCAAGTTCTCTTTGCTGGCCGGCGGTGAAACGCTGCATGAGCTTTCTGCGCCCCAGGCCAGCGCCCGCATTGTGCTGCGCAACAAGAAATCCCTCGAACAGGTGCAGATTTGCCTCGGCGTGCCCGCCCCGCCCATCACCGACGACAACCGCTACGCCACGCTCATTTTGAATACCGTCCTCGGCGGCGGCATGAGTTCGCGCCTCTTCCAGACCATCCGCGAGGAGCGGGGCATGGCCTACTCCATCTACTCCGACCTCAGCCCCTACCGCGATACCGGAACCCTGCTGGTCTTTGCCGGCACCTCGGCGGGCAAGGCCCTGCAGGTGGTGGACCTGATCTTGTCCGAGTTCCGCAAACTGAAGGAGACCGCGCTCACCCACGAAGAGCTGACTCGCGCCAAGGACCAACTGAAGGGCAATATTCTGCTGGGCCTCGAGAGCTCGAGCGCGCGCATGGCCAACCTGGCCCGCCAGGAGATGTACTTCCACCAGTTTTTCAGCGTGGACGAGATCATTGCCCGCATCGACGAAGTGGAGGCCGCCCAGGTGCAGACCATGGCCCAACGGCTCTTCGACCCCGACCGCATCGCCGTCACCCTGCTCGGCCGCCTGGACGGGGTCAAGCTGGAGCGGACGAGGCTGGTGTGTTGAAAAGCCAGGGATCAGAGATCAGGGGTCAGTCCCGGTCTAGCGCCCACCTCCACGCATTCGAGAACAGATTTCTTCACCTGATGCGCCACGCTGCCAAACTTGCGGCTTGCCGAGGCCGCTCGGCGACGTGGATCGACGGATGATTGGAAACTGATCTCTGGCCTCTGACCTCTGATCTCTGATCTCTGACCTCTGATCCCTGCTTTTTCGAGCGTCCCATTTCCCTTCCACGTCCGTACGTTGTAGCATTCTGTCGGATGGGTCGGGCGCCTCCGGCCTGCTCCACGAGGCAAAGGAACCCATGAATCGCAAGTTTCCGCTCTGTTTTGGCCGCCGCTGCGCGCCAGGCTCGAAGCCGGCCAGCGGCTCCGAGCAACCCAACGGCTTCACGCTGATGGAGTTGCTGATCGTCATCGCCATCATCCTGATCCTCATGCTCATGGCGATTCCCACCGTCGGCAGCCTGAGGAAGAAGGCCAACGACACCTCGGCGCTCAACTCCGTGCAGACCATCATCAAGGCGGAGATTCAATACGAGTCCACCTACCCCGCCAATGGCTACTCCTGCACGCTGGCGGCCCTGGGCGGCGACCCCAGCGCCGGCGCGCCTTCGCCAACCGCCTCGCAGATCCTGCAGGGCGACCTGACTTCGGGCTATAAGTCCGGCTACACCTTCACCCTCGGCAACTGCACCAAGGTGACCATCAACGGCACCGACCGCATCACCGGCTACCAGGTCACGGCCGTTCCGCAGACGGTGGGCAAGACCGGCGATCGCAGCTTCTGCAGCGACCAGTTCGGGACCATCAAATACGATCCGACCGGCGGCACCAACTGCACCCAGCTTCTGCAATGAGCGCGGGCGCACTCCTGCGGCGCGGCGGCTGGATTCTGGCCGCCGTGCTGCTCTCAACCTGCCTCTGCGCCCAGGAGCGTTCGCCGTCCGCGCAGGATCCCAGCGCGCACGATCTTGCCCAGCGCGTCGATCGCCATTACAACCAGTTGCACTCGCTAAAGGCCGGTTTCACCGAGAGCTATGAGGGCCTGGGGATGCGCCGCACCGAGAGCGGCACGCTGCTGATGATGAAGCCCGGCCGCATGAAGTGGGACTACAGCGCGCCGCCCGGCAAGCTCTTCCTGCTTGACGGCAAATTCGCCTGGTTCTACTCCCGTGGCGACCTGCAGGTGCAGCGCATTGCCGCAAAAGAACTCGACGACCTGCGCTCCCCGCTGCGCTTTCTCCTGGGTCACACGGAGCTTGAAAAGGAATTGAGCAATCTTGCGCTGGCGCGCGGCCCGGGCGGTAATTTCACGCTCACCGGCCAGCCCAAAGGCCAGGAAAAACGCGTCAGCCGGCTCACGCTCACCGTGACTGCCGAAGGCGTAATCACCGGCATCGAGATTGAAGAAGCCGACGGCGCGCTCACCCGCTTCACCTTCACCGGCGAGGCGCCCAACGTGCCGATCCCGGCTCAGGAGTTCCGTTTCACGCCGCCTCCCGGTGTGCCGGCAGTGGATGCGGCGCCGCCGGTCTAAGTGCCGTAGGTGTAGAACCCCCGCCCCGTTTTGCGCCCCAGCCAGCCGGCCGCAACCATGCGCACCAGCAGCGGGCAGGGGCGGTATTTGGGGTCGCCAAAGCCTTCCTGCAGCACGCGCAGAATGTCCACGCAGACATCGAGGCCGATAAAGTCGGCCAGTGTGAGCGGACCCATGGGATGCGCCATGCCCAGCTTGAAGACCTGGTCCACGGCCTCCGGCGTGGCCACGCCCTCCATCACGGCAAATGCGGCCTCGTTGATCAGCGGCATCAGCACCCGATTGGAGACGAATCCCGGAGAGTCGTTGACCTCGACCGGCGTCTTGCCCAGCTTGAGGGCCAGCTCGCGGACGGCTGCGAACGTTGCCTCGCTGGTGGCCAGGCCGCGCACAATCTCCACCAGCGCCATCACCGGCACGGGGTTGAAGAAGTGCATGCCGATCACCTGCGCCGGACGGCGGGTTTCGGCCCCCAGTCTGGTGATGGATATGGAGGATGTGTTGCTGGCCAGGATGGCGCTTCCCGCCAGGATGCGGTCGAGCGCGCGGAAGATCTCCGCCTTCACGTCGAAACGCTCTGATGCCGCCTCAACCACGAACTCCGCCCCGCCAAGTGCCTCGCGGTCAATGATGGGCGTAATGCGCGCCAGCGCCGGCTCAATCTCCGCTTCCTGCAGTTTGCCTTTGGCGGCCTCGCGGCCCAGGTTGGTGCGAATCAGTCCCAGCGTCCGGTCCAGAAGGCGCTGCTCCACGTCGCACAGCAGCACGCGAAAACCCGCGCGGGCAAAAACATGGGCAATCCCGGAGCCCATAGTCCCGGCGCCCACCACCCCAACCGTCCCGATCTCCGCCATTGCCAACCCCTCCCGAACGGGAGTGTAGCAGGCCGGAGGAATGGATGCGCTAGTTCCCGCTCTCAACCGCCCGGCTCAGGTAGAGCGGTTCGGTCAGCGTGAACAGCAGCGTGGTGCCCGATTCCAGCGTGGCCTGCGGAGGGCTGACCAGCAGATGGACCGTCACCGCGCCGGCGCCGATAAGACCGCCGGTCAACGCGCCGACCGGGCCTGCAACGATGGCTCCGGTCACCACGCCCGCGCCCACCGCGCCGCCATATTCGATGCCGTCGCGCTTGGCGCGCGAATCCGGCCGGATGGTGCCCTCGCCCACGACGTGGGTCCGGGAGCCTGGGGTTCCGGTTATTTCGGCGTGCAACCGGAAGCGCTTGCCGTCGGGCAGGATCACCGTCTCCGGCTGCAGGCGCATGGTGCCGTAGCTGCCCGCATGGCCGCTCGAAACCTGGACCACCTTGCCGTCAATCTCCGCTCCGGCGGGAATCAGCACCTCGCCGCCTTGCAACACGTCTGAGGCCACCCTGGTGCGGAAGGATTCGCCCTTCTGGGTTTCCGTGGTGGAGAGCCCTTCCAGCAGCCGCACGCGGATAACGGTCCCTTCACCGATTTCGCCGCGACGCAGCGGGTGCGGATGCACAATGTCGCCGTCCGGATCGTTCGCGTAGGAGCGCTCATTCAACCCCTCCTGGGCTGGCGGATTGGGCGCAATGCGCACAATCCCGTCGTCGGTGCCGTCCGCCGCGCCGGGGGCCGGGAAGTTGATGGAGGGATCGACAGAGGTGGGTCGAGGCTCATCCTGCGCGCCTGCCGGAGCTGGATCGGCCGCCTGAGCGTTCAGCGGCTTCCCGGCCGGCGGCTTGGCCACCGGGGTGCTGGTGGTGATGATCTGGTCATCCGGGGGAGGATTCGAGACTCCCTGGTAGGGACTGGACTGGCTCGCCTCCTGCGCGCCCAGGGCGGCAGTGGCTGCGGCAAACAAAGTCAACATAAGAATCGGCCGTTTCATCCAATACTCCTTTTTTGGGGGGTCGCGTTTCCCAGGCACTCATTTTCGCGGGCAGAGATTCCCTTCGCTACTTAAACCCCACCGGGGCTGAAAAGTTCCGCGGGGCAGGCTCAAAACCGGCCCGGCGCCCACTCTCCCAGGTTAAGATTAGCGCGGACCGGCAGAAGCGCATCAGGCTCCCGGCCGCCCAGGTGCCTGGAACGGCACGAATCAGCAAAGGCACCCCCCCTCGGAATTGGTTCCATGGTTGCAACGGCTTTCGCCCATGTGACCGCCGCCACACAGTCCGTCTACCCTGGGTTTGTTAGAATCGGTGGGTTGGATCAACGCTTTTTGCCCTGGACGGAGAGGAGACCAGCCACGTGCAGGGGCTTTTGAACACCATTCAAAGCGCCGCCGGAGAAACTCTTGCCGTGGATCGCCGTCCCCAACTGAATGACCGGCTAATGCACCGCATTTTGAGGAGCGATATGACTGAGATTGTTGCTATTCGTGCCCGCGAGGTTCTGGATTCGCGCGGCAACCCGACCGTGGAAGCGGACGTAATCCTGGAAAGCGGCGCGCTGGGCCGCGCCATTGTGCCTTCGGGCGCCTCCACTGGCGAGCATGAGGCCGTGGAACTGCGCGACGGCGATAAGAGCCATTTCGGGGGCAAGGGCGTGCTGCAGGCCGTTGCCAACGTCGAAACCGTGATCGCACCCGAACTGGAAGGCATGGACGCGGCCAACCAGCGGCTGATCGACCAGACCATGATCGCCCTGGACGGCACGCCGAACAAGGAAAAACTCGGCGCCAACGCCATTCTCGCCGTCTCCATGGCCGCCGCCCGCGCCGTGGCCCAGACGCTGGAGATTCCGCTCTACCGCTATCTGGGCGGCGTGAACGCCAGCATCCTGCCCACGCCCATGCTGAACGTCCTCAACGGCGGAGCCCATGCCGACAGCAACGTGGACTTCCAGGAGTTCATGATCATGCCGGTGGGCGCGGAGCGCTTCTCCGACGCCCTGCGCTGGGCAGCCGAAACCTTCCACGCCCTCAAGGGCGTGCTCAAGAAGAAGGGCTATAACACCGCCGTGGGCGATGAAGGCGGCTTTGCTCCCTCGCTCAAGTCCAACGCCGAAGCCATTGAGATCATCCTCGAAGGCATCGAGGCGGCCGGCTACAAGCCCGGCGAACAGATCGCCATTGCGCTCGATCCCGCGTCCAGCGAGTTCTACGACAAGGAAAAGAACAAATACGTCTTCAAGAAGAGCGACAAGCGCGAGCTGACGAGCGAGGAGATGGTGGCCTTCTACGACAACTGGACGCACCAGTATCCCATCGTCTCCCTCGAGGACGGCCTGGCCGAGGACGATTGGGCTGGCTGGAAGATCCTCACCGACAAGCTGGGCAGCCGCATTCAGCTCGTCGGCGACGATATCTTCGTCACCAACCTCAAGCGATTGCAGCGCGGCATTGAAGAGGGCGTGGCTAACTCGATTCTCATCAAGCTCAACCAGATCGGCACGGTCACCGAGACCCTGGAGGCCATCGAGCTGGGCCGCCGCTACGGCTACACCTCGGTCATCTCCCACCGTTCGGGCGAAACCGAAGACACCTTCATCGCCGACCTGGCCGTGGCCACCGGCGTAGGCCAGATCAAGACCGGCTCCGCCAGCCGCACCGACCGCATCTCCAAGTACAACCAGTTGCTCCGCATCGAAGAGGAACTTGGCTCCGGCGCGGTCTACCTGGGCCTGGAGAGCCTGAACTACAACGACTAAGGGACGGCTGCAACCTTGAACGAAGCAGGGCATCTCATGAAGCGGGGTGCCCTGTGCGATCGAGCGAAGGCGGATTCCGCCCGGCCCTTACGCGTCCACTTTTCTTCTTTCACAAACGCTGCACCCAGGAAAGAGAGTATTGAGATGTACAAAATCGTTCTGCTTCGCCATGGAGAGAGCATCTGGAATAAGGAAAACCTTTTTACCGGTTGGACGGATGTTGACCTGTCGGCGAGGGGCCGAGAAGAGGCCACGCAGGCGGGCGTGATGATGAAGGAGCAGGGATATTCCTTCGACGTCGCTTTCACTTCGGTGCTGAAGCGCGCCATACGCACTCTGTGGATCGCGCTGGACGAGATGGACCTGATGTGGATTCCCGTCGAGCGCGACTGGCGGCTGAACGAACGGCATTATGGGGCGCTCCAAGGCCTCAACAAAGCTGAGACGGCAACGAAGTATGGGGCAGAACAGGTAAAACTCTGGCGCCGCAGTTACGATATTCGCCCGCCGGCGCTGGACGAGGCAGATCCGCGTTATCCGGGGAAGGACCCGCGCTATCACAACCTTTCGAAAGAGCAACTTCCCCTCAGCGAATGCCTCAAGGATACGGTGGACCGCTTTCTGCCGTGCTGGCACGACCTGATTGCTCCCAGCGTCCGGTCGGGGAAGCAGGTGTTGATCGTGGCCCATGGCAACAGCCTGCGGGCACTGGTGAAGTATCTGCAGGACGTGCCGGATGAGGAGATTGTCGATCTCAACATTCCAACCGGCGTGCCGCTGGTGCAAGAACTTGACGAGAACCTGAAATCGGTTCGTCATTATTATCTGGGGGACCCCGACCAAATCGCGCAGGCGGTAAATAAAGCCAAGAGCACAGGCGGAGTGAGTCATTAATGGGCCAATAGAACGCGTTTTCTTCATCACTTGCGCAACCAGCGCGTGGCCGAAACGGAGAAGTTCGCCCACGTGACTTACTTCTTCAACGGCGGTATTGAAGCTCCCTGCGCGACATCTGGCCCACCATGCTCGCCATTCTTAACAGCCTGTGGTGAAAGTCCCGATACCTGCACGAAAGAATTGAGAGGTTTCCACAAGAGTTATTTGTAGAATCAAGTCA
>PLGM01000199.1 GCA_003139795.1 Acidobacteriaceae bacterium
TTTTTGGCCGGTTATCTCACTGAATGTGTCAATCGATGCTGTGGCGCCGTCTGATGCGATTCCATTTCGCGGCGGCTCATTCTTCCCGCAGGAGTTTGGATGGATCGACGGCAAGCGCTCGCCGGGCTGGAATGGCGGACGCTGCAACGCCCAGCAGCGCCATCGTTAGCACCGCTCCGCTTACGACCATGGGATCCCGCGGATTCGCCTGATACACGATCTGCCCCAACAGGCGGCTGGCGAAGAATCCCGCCAGCAGGCCCAGAACTGATCCCACGCCGAGCAACGCCATTGGGCGCCCGACTGCCGCGCTCATCACTTGTGTCTTTCTCGCTCCGAGTGCCACGCGGATGCCCAGCTCCTTCATTCTCCGGCTCACGTTGTAGGCCGCCATTCCGAAGATGCCCGTCACCGCCAGCATCGCCGCCAGCAGGCCCATAATGCCCAGCGCCACTGTTGCCGCCTTTGCCGGAAAGAACTCATCCGCCAATGAATCGGGCCAGCTCTGCACCGTGATGGGTACATTCGGCTCGATCTCGCCCGGTGTGCGTTCGAGAGCCGCGGCCATCTCGTTTGGCGCTCGCCGCGACCGCACCACGAAAACCGCCTCGCTCTGCTCGCTTTGAGAAAACGGCAAATACGCCACAGGTTGCGGCAACTCTTGCAGGTCGTGGTACTTGCCGTCTTCGGCCACTCCCACCACTTCCGTCAGGTTGCCCAACACAATAAAGTGCTGTCCGATCGCCGGCGCTTCCCCCCACAACTTGCGTGCGAAGGTTTCGTTCACGATCGCCACATGGGGCGTATGCGGGTTGTCCTGCCACGAGAAATCCCGGCCGCCCAGCAGCCGGGTGCGCGCAGCCTCCAGGTATCCCAGCGACATCTGAAAGACATACGGCGCGAGCACAGCATTATTCAGCTTGAACTCTGTTGTCCCCGGTTGGAATATTGGAATCCCGTGCATCCCGCCTGTAAAGGGGGTGCGGCTCACCATACCTGCGGCCGTTACGCCGGGGATGCTCCGCGCCGCCTCGATCATTGCTTCCCTCTTCTCGACCGCCACTTCTCCTGCCTGTCCCACCTGGCTCAGGTCCATGTCGACAAGGATTGCCCCTTGCGGCTGGAAGCCCAGCGGGACGTGCAGCGCGTGCACCATGCCGCGCACCGCCAACAGCGACGCTGTCACCAGCAGTGTGCAGATCGCAATCTGCGCGCCCAGCAACAGGTCGCGCAGGGCAAATCGGCGCAAGTGCATTGCGTCCGACCCCCCGTTCTTCATCATCTGCAACGGGCTGCTGTGCCACGCCTGCCGTGCCGGAACCATCCCAAACAGAACCGCGCTTCCCAGCGTCAACGCCAGGCCTGCCAGGTACACACGCGCATCCACGCTGACCTCCAGATGGCCATAAGGCGAATCCTTCAATACGCCCAGCAGCAGGCCGGCGCTTGCCAGCCCCGCTGCTCCACCCAGCAGAGACACCACCATTGCTTCCGTCAGCAGTTGTCTCACCAGGCGCCCCCGGCTCGATCCCAGCGCCACACGCAGCGCCAGTTCCCGACTTCGATCCGCCACGCGCGCTGCAAACAGAGTTGCGAGGTTCGCGCATGACGCCGTCAGAACCAGCAGCGCCAGCACGGTCACGCTCCAAAGGAATCCGCGAATGACGTCCCCCTCATCCCCGATGAGTCCGGGATGGATCAGCCGCAGCGGCTGGCCGTCGTCGGTCTCTGGATACTCCTTCGCCAGCTCACCCGCTATCGCATTCAGATCTTCTGTCGCCTGTTGCGGCGTCACCCCCGGCTTGAGCCGGCCGATCACCGTAAGCGTGGTGGACGTCCGGCTATGCAGCGAATCCCACCCCTCCACCTGCTGCTCGTTCACCATGGGCATCCAGTAGTCCGGCCACACAAACCGCTCTGTGCCCTGGAACTTCGCAGGCGCCACGCCAACCACGGTAAACGGATGCTTATTGAGCTCCACGGTCTCCCCCACTATGCCCTGGTCCGACTGAAACGCCTTTCGCCACAGGGCATCGCTCAACACTACGTACGGCGCTGAATCCGGGCCATGCTCGTCCGCCGCATGGAAGAATCGGCCTGCCTCCGGCTGCACCCCCAGCAGGTCGAAATAGTTGCCGGTGACTTCATCGCCGGCGACACTCATAAACGTGTTACGCCAGCGCAGTCCCGCGTGGGAATATCCATAAATCCCGGCCATCCCGCTGAAGGTGGAGTTGCGCTGCCGAAAATCCTCATACGCCGGGTACGACGTAGTCAGCAGCCGTCCGCGCATCCACGGCTTGTGGCGCAGTTGATACAGGTTGTGGGGGTCGCTCACATCCAGCGGGTGCAGCAGCACCGCATTCAGCACGCCGAAGACCACCACGTTTGCCCCGATCCCCAGCATCAGGGTCACCACCGCCGTCGCCGCAAATCCCGGCGACCTCCGCAGTTGTCGCAGCGCATAGCGAATATCGCGCGCCACACTGTCAAGAGTTGAAGCAACATCTGCAGCCAACACACGCTCCTTCACGATCTCTGAATTCCCGAAGCGCAGCAGCGCATCGCGCCGCGCCTCTTCCGGCGACATGCCCCGCGTCAGGGTGTCGTCGATACGAAGGGCGATGCGCGACTGGAGTTCAGCGTCGATTTCCTCGTCCACACGCAAATGCCCAAACAGATTCGCGATTCGGCGAAGCAGAGACATATCGCGCCCCTCACGCGTACTGCAACATGGTGTTTATGCCCTTCACCAGTTGTTCGAAGCTTTCTTCAGCTTCGTGCAGTTGCTTTCGGCCGGCCGCCGTCTTCTTATAGTACTTCGTCTTCCTGTTTGTTTCGGTCAGTGCCCACTCTGAACTGATCCAGCCGCTCTGCTCCATGCGGTGAAGGGCCGGTTACCTGACCCGCGTCGCTCGTGTTTATGCTCCCATCCGTCAGGCGTTATCGATCCCTGAGGGGTTCGTCGTTCACGGCGGCCTTATGCTCGGCGAGCGCAAGTACTCGTATCGGCTGGTGCCTCCCAGAAAGCCGCTCAGTGTGCGGTGGGTTTAGATTTGAAGCGTCATTTGCATGTCCACAGACCCACAACTCGACCAAGCCCGGCGCCGTCGGATGCGCCACGCCGAACGCAAGCTCCGCGAGGCGCAACTTCGACTGGCGCGAACTGAGCGCAGCATCGTCTATTGGTCCCGGATGGTCGCCGACCTCAGGCATGAGCGAACCCGCGCCGTCCAGCCGCCGCTTTGGCCTGAAGAGGAAGCGAGAGAAGAGAACTGAGCTGACAAGGGTTTCGGCCGACGCCAGTTCATATTCGCAGAATATTTACGGCGTGTTGGTCGCTGCCGGTGTGGAACTGGGCTAGAGCGGACACATTCGGTTTACAGGCCTCTGTCATTGCACCCGTAGCCATCAACAGGGTTGCGGGACGGAGATCCCCACAATCGACCTGGAGATTCAAATGCACCCGGTGGAGATGGCACATGATTCGGGTGCCGGGCTGGCTCAACAAGCTTTGCGATCGTTTTCACGCCATACGAGGTAGGCCCTGCCAACGCATCACGGACAAAGTGGAAGCTATCCAGGTTCTCCGTGGGGTTCGTCAGAACCCCGATTGGAACCAACAAAGCCGCCCGCACCGAGGCCAATTGCGAAGTACCACAACGCTAATAGTTGTGCCCATTCACCTCGGAGTCTCCGCGGCCATGACGCCTTCATGGGAGCAGGAGCGTGCTGCCGCACAGTGGATTCGGGAGGCTCTCCAGTCTGTCCAGTGGCGCCGCTTTCCCCACCGGGTGGGAGTCGGCCGGGAGAGTCCCACTCGGCGGCTCCGGGGGGGTTGCTGTTTATGCCTCAGCGTTAATATAATGATCAACCTGATCGACTGAAAGGAAACCCCAATGTACTGGTCAGTAGCATATTCCCCCATCGCTCGCGTGAGCCGCTGGTTCGTATCGGCGGCCGTGTTGTTGTCGGCCTCGGCTGGCGCGGTGCAAGCCCAGGTAGTGCTGGTGCCAGGCACGCCACAGGTTGGCTCTTCGAATCCTATTACCGCTGAGCCGCCGGTAGCGCGGCCGCACACCAAGCCATGCGTGGTGCAATTGTTTCAGAATCTGGAGTTCGCGGACTACACCCCGAAGATCTATAGCTACAGCCCACCGCAGGCATGCTCCGGACCGTGGTCGAAGGTTGTATTCACGGCCGACTTCACAGTGACGGCGGGGAGGCAGTATGACCGGACAGCGGCGTTCTACCTGGGCCACGCGAACATCTACTACGGCACGACCGCCGAGCCGCGTTCGACGCTGAGTCCGTCGTGGCATGTGGAGCGCGATGTGACTGATTTGTCGGCAATCTTCAAGACGGCCGAGACGGGCGAGGCGAACCTGGGAAACTTTGTGGGAGTTTATGGCGGCGTGACTTATAACGGCATCATCTACGCGAACGCGGCGCTGGAGTTTTATCCGGCATCGTGGCAAGACCCGGCTCCGAAGACGCCGGACATCGTGGTGCCGGTGGAAGGATCGGGCGGCGATGCGGGCACCCTGAACACAACGGCGGACCAGATTACGCAGGTGCTGAGCCTTCCAACCAACGTGGAGAGCGTGTATCTGGACGTGATTGCGCAGAGCCAGTCGAACGACGAGTTCTGGTACTTCTGCGTTCCCAATGACCAGACGACGAACCTGGAGAGCTGCGGCAACACGGCTTTTCGCGAAACCGAGGTGACGATCGACGGGAAGCCAGCCGGAGTAGCGCCAGTGTATCCGTGGATTTATACGGGTGGCATCGATCCGTATCTTTGGGAGCCGATACCGGGCGTACAGACGCTGGATTTCAAGCCGTATCGCGTGGACCTGACGCCGTTTGCGGGAGTCCTTGGGGACGGAAGCACGCACACGGTGGGTGTGGGTGTGTACAACGCAGACTACTACTTCCTGGCAACGGCGAACCTGCTGGTGTTTACCGATCACGGGGCGAACAAGTTGACGGGCGGATTGTTGAGCAACAGCCTGAGTGCCGCGCCGGCGCCGGTGGTGGCGGAGAACATCACGGTTGACCCGACGGGAACGATATTCACTGGCAATGTGCTGGTGACATCAAAACGCTCGTTTGCCATCAGCGGGTACGTGAACACGTCGCATGGGCGCGTGGAAACCACAGTGAAGCAAAGCGTGGACTTCTCTAGTAATCAGAAGTTTGATGTTAGCCCGACCACGGATATTCAGAATGCACAGCAACTGACGACTGTGGACTCGCAGACGACGACCCGCGACGGCTGGCTGGAGAATACGTCCGAGAAGCATTTCAGCTATCCGCTGACCGTGGATTATTCGTTTGTGGTGAATTCGGATGGCAGCTTTTCCCAGACCACGACGTCGGACCAGAAGGACCTGGTGAACGAGACGCAGAGCGTGAACGGCTTTGGGTTCAATGCCAGCCAACTGGACAACGAGGTAAATGCCACCGACACGTTGAATTGGGACTCCAGCGGGAATTTTCTTGGTCCAGCGGGAAGCAAGACGTGGCAGACGTATACCTGGAAGGACAGGCGTGGACAATGCTACAGCCGGACTCTGACAGCGAGTGAGCAGGAGCTGGCTTCGGTGAAGGGTGGAGCCGGCTGCAAATAGTGCAGCCGGCTTGAAAGAGAACGGGCTCGGCGGGTGCGTCGGGCCCGCTTTCGTCTTTTGGGAATCGCCAACGAGAGAATCACCGGGGCCTCCACGGTGTAGATCAATTCTGCCGTTGAACTCGATGGTCGGTCTTCCACTCCAAAGGACTGCTCGGCTGAAGGGCTACGCCAGCCTGGTCCAAAACCTTCACAACGCTTCGAACCAGCTCCCGATAGCCCAACCGCCCATCCCGCCCCTCCGCGGCCGCTCTCAGGGGTTGTGGGCGAGTTTCGAGCTGGGTCGCCGGAAGCAGTAATCGTCGCCTTCTATTTATCTCCCCAGAAACGTTTCCTGTTACGCGGGTGCGGCAGGGCAGCTTTGCGACACCAAATTGCGGCCCGTGCATAGTCCTGGGATACGCCTTTGATGGACGACGTAACGTGGAGCAAGTTCATCCGTTTATTGGGGCGCATTTCAGCACTGGTACCGTGACTCGGTGATTTCGTAATCGCGCCCACGAGTTTGGGTGCCCCAGGTCTCGCTTTTGAGACCTGGCAGACGACATATCCACACGGTCGCGGTACTAGTGTCTGAGGACTCCACATACATTCTTCGATGCGTTCAGAAAGTCACCTTCGCTCCGAGTTGTACCTGACGTGGGCTGTTCGAGGTGTAACTGATGATTCCAAAGTTGGGGTCGCCTACGTCGGTGGGCGGAGTGCCGAAAACCGGGTGATTGAGCGCGTTTTCGGCTTCAAGGCGAAGCTCAAAGGCCATCCCTTCGTGTAGGCGCGCCAGAGAGAACTCTTTCTCCGCCGACATGCTGGTGTTGAAAGCCGTAGGCGTCCGGATCACTCCCGTGACCCTGGGAGCATTGCCAAACGCGTAAGGAGCGGGCAGTTGAACGACGCCTGGATTGGCGAGGAAGTTGTTGATCCAGTAGGAATCGGACCCTTTGCTCCGCATGGGGCGCCCGGTGAGATTGGGCCGCTGTCCTCCAAATGTGGGCAGCGGGGTTCCTCCGTTATAGGTGGAGAAGGCAATGGGCCGGCCATACGAGATGCGCCAGACGCCGTTGGTCTTCCACCCGCCCACAATTGCATCCAGTACGGCCGGCATATGGCTGAGGAATGCCTTACCATGGCCCACCGGCAGATCGTAGGTATAGCTGAACTGGTAGACGTAGGGAATGTCGAAGGTGGAAAGGCTCCGTTCCAGCCAAGGTTTATTGGGGTCCACGAGGCTGGTAAAGCTGCCCAGATAGGAGGTGTTGTCGTCTTGCAGCGAGGAATCGTCCATCGACTTGGACCACACAAAGCTGGCCAGGAACTGCAGGCCGTTGGAGTAGCGCTTCTCCGCGGTCAACTGCATCGCGTGATATTCCGAGTTGGCAACCGGCTGTACCTCCGTCGTCACGCCTCCGGGGAACTGCGGGTACGGAAGGTTGTTCACCAAGAAGGACGCGATCTGTGGATACGAAAGGACACTGTTGGGATCGGTAACCGTTCCATAGAATGGATTGTTGACCAGGGTGGTGAGTCCATTGATCTGGGACGCGGTGTAACTGTCCGCCTCAGGCCCCAGGTGGTTGATGTAGTTGTCGCCGGAAAAGAACAGATGGGTGCCTTTTTTCCCGACGTACATCATGTTGTACAGAATGTTGTAAGGCAGTTGCCGTTCAATTCCGAAGCTCCAACTCTGCTCATAGGGATTGTTGGTGATGTTGCGCAGCGGACCTACGCCGCCATATCCCACATCGTTCATCAAGCCGAGCGAGCTTCCGGGGGGCTGGATCAATCCATTGGGGAATGGATTGCTCAGGTGCAGGTAAGGCGTCGCTCCGTCGTTCTGATACGTGGTGATGGCGCTGGTGCCCTGATTGAAGCCCTGCGAGCCGTAGGGCGCGCCACCGGCGCCGCCCGAGCGCGGCTGCGAGTAATAGATGCCATACCCGCCGCGAACCACGGAGCGCGGGTTGAATTGATAGGCGAAACCGAAGCGCGGCTGGATGTCTTTCCAGTCGTCGTTCATGATGGTGCGCTCCTTGGAGCTGGCAAAGACCTCTCCGCCATAAAGGGTCTGGTATCCCGCAACCTGAAGTGGCGATTTCGCGGTGGGATCGAACCACTCCTGCCGGTTGTGACGATCGGTTCCGGGCATCGATACGTCGTAGCGCAAGCCGATGTTCAGCGTCAATTTGGGGTTGACTTTCCAGTTGTCCTGGGCAAACCATCCATACTGACGATCCTCCGTTGCCGGCTGGTCCTGGATTTGGTAGTAGGCTCCCCCGTCGGGGTTGCCCATCATGAACGAGGCCATCCCGTCTCCGCCGCAATCGGAAAATGCATTCGGACACGCCGAGGTACCGAAACTATCGAAATTGAAATTGCCATTGGCGGAGCTGGTCTGTATGTAGTTCTGCAGGTGCTGCCGCCCCTCGAAACCGAATTTCATTTCGTGACCGCCGTGCACTTTGTTGACCGATACACTTACCTGTCCCGCGTCCTGCCCCTGCTTGTAATCGCCGTAGGGATCGTCGCCGATGCTGGTATAGCCGGCGGAGTAGTAGGAAGACCCGATGAAGATTGCGGGAACGCCCATGAAACCGTTCGAGTCCAGATACGACGGAAAGCCCAGCTTGCTCAGCGGATCGGTCACTCCGCCAACGTCGGCGTAATTGGAGATGCGCATCTGGCTCCGTGTGAACCCCAGCGTGGCCGAAACCAATAGCGTTGATGAAATCGTATGCGTGTCGTTGATGGAAAACAGGTTCGCGGTGTTCTCATTGGGACCGTTGGAGCAGGGATCGGCGAAGTTCTTGAAGCAGTCATAGGCGTAGGTATCGCTCCACTGGTGCGAGTACTTGACGCTCAGCAGGTTCTTCTGGTTGAAACGGTGGTCGATCTTGAGGTCGAATTGATTGTTGGGTGCGGCGGTCGCCCCCGAGGCGGTCCAGTTGTCGTAAATGGTCGGATTGGCCATATTCGGGTTCGGTTCCGGGAACAGTTGCATCATCCGCTTGGCGACCGGATCGATCAAATCGCCGGCCGCGCCCGATAACTGGTAGGGCGTTCCTGCCAGATTCGGGTTGCCTGGGCTGGCATAGGCGCCAATGTTGTTATACGGAATGAACGTCTGGCGATAGGCCCCCGCTGCTGTCGAGCCATCGGGAGCGGCCGCTTGATAGACGCCGGAATACGGATCCCATATCTGTCCCTGCGCCACCGAGCACATGCCCGTTGAATCGAACGATCCGCCCTGCGCCGCGCACACTTCGCCAAAGTCGCCGTTGTTGCGCTCGGCGTCGCTAGGAACCCCGGCCTGATAGGTGGACATGTTGGTTGAGCGCCAGCCGTCGAAATCGAAGAAGAAGAAGGTCTTGTTCTTGAAGATGGGGCCGCTGACGGTGCCGCCGAAGTCGTTCCGGTGCACGGGCGGAATCGGGGTTCCGTTCAGGTTGTTAAACCAGCTATTCGCGTCCGTGATGGTATTGCGGACGAAATCGTATGCCTCGCCGTGGAAGGTGTTCGATCCGGACCGGGTGATCATGTTGACCACCGACGCGCCGGAAAAACCATACTCCGCGCTGAAGTTCGACTGCTCCACGCGGAATTCGTCCACTGCCTCGGGAGAAGGCGTGTATACCGTTTGCGTGACGCCGGGCCATGGGTTGGAAATGGTGGCGCCATCCATCAGCACGTCGGCGGTGGAATTGCGGCTGCCGTTGGAGACGAAGTTGGTTCCTGTGCAGTTGATGGCGCACGAGTCGTCCGTCTCGGTGACGCCTGGCGTCAGCATGGTCAGATCCATCACGTAACGGTCGATCAGCGGCAGATCGTTGATGAATTTTCTATCGATCACCAAGCCCGTGGTTGCATCCTGCGTGTCGAGCGCCTGGTTCTGCGAAGTGACCTCGACGGTCTGCGTGGAGCTGGCCACCTTGAGGCTCAGGTTAGCCGTCGCATTTTCATTCACGTCCACCCGTATGCCAGTGCGCACGGTCTTCTCGAAGCCCGGCATCTCCGCGGTCACCGAATAGACACCCGGAGGGATGGAACGGTAGAGATAGCGGCCGGTATTATCCGACGTCGCATTGAGCGCGTAGCCCTTATCCTGATCGGTCAGGGTCAGCTTCGCCCCTGGGATCACGGCTCCGGTCGGGTCAGTCAGCACGCCGGATACGGTTCCGAAATAGGCTTGACCAAATGCCATTGCCGGCATAACGAGCAGGAATGCGAGCAGTAGCATCCAATAAGACTGCTGCAAGCACTTGCGCTCTTCTCCGGGAAAAAGCACTCTCTTCACGTCTCCTCCTAGTCGAAAGAAATGTTTGCGGCAGGCTCTCCCGCTTCGCTGACTCTGTTCAAGCCACCTCGACCCTTGTTACCCCATGCACATAAGCTGTTCCATTGGAAACCAAATGTAGTCCGCAAATTGAAACAGACAATCTGACACCATAACCCTATCAATAGTCAATACCGTCGTTTCTTTGCCCGCAAACAGCTCGTATCTACTTAGGGTGGCTCTGTGAAGGTCAAGAGCGCGGGCGGGTACTAGTCAAATACTACTGTGTTTTAAATGTCGAGCACCGCAGAACGGACATCGGCAGAGTTGCTTGAGCAGGGAACGTGCCAGCAGAATGCGCAGGGTGGCAATGGAGTATGGGTTATGCCGCTCCGGACGAATGCGAGCCTCGGGGCTGGAAGTTCTCTGGGAGTGCGGAGATTGGTAATTCAAGATGGCCGGCGCGGGCAGAGAGGGAAAAACGGCTCCGCTCAGCGAGTAGGAACCTGTAGGCGGCAACCAGTTCAAGTACGTGCGCGGATCAAAAACAACTCACTAAAGCCTGTTCAAAATACTGGGGCGGATGGCGTTGCGGTCCAAAGCCCGGCCAGGAGAGAGGCATTGGGCGAGCGCTGTGCCACCATAATGGCTCTTCGCCAGCAGTTAACCACGGCCCTGAGGAGGGTCTCCTCAGGGCCGGGTTGTTGGTGTCGGTTGTTGGTGTCGGTTTGGTGTCGGTTTCGTGTTGGATTTGGTGCCCCTGGGTGCCACTCAGTGCGAAATACCAGAAACACTATCTCCTTTGGAATCAATGAATGTGCAGCTCAGTGCGACTTTGGTCATCAACTTGCGCTAATCGCGTTCATGAGACTTAGGATCTGGTGAATTCCCGACCCGCCGAGGGATGACGTGGATGTAGGCGTGTTCGATGGTTTGCCTTGCGGGGAGTCAATGGTGCGGAGTCATCGCAAGCTCGCCGGCGGCGGGTTCACCTCCGACAGTTTTTGGAACAACTCGTCCGGCAACGTGATTCCCGCCGCGGCCACGTTCTCCTCCAGGTGGGTGGCCGACGATGTTCCAGGAATCGGCAGAACGACTCTGGATCGCCGTAGCAGCCATGCCACGGCAACCTGCAGCGCAGTTGCGCCGATCTCCTTGGCGACTTCTTCAAGTACCCCGTGAGCCTGACGGTTCTGTCCCAGTGGCGCCCACGGAATGAACGCAATTCCGTGCTGCTCGCAGTGGTTCAACAGATAGTCCCATTCGCGGTCGGCAAAGCTGTAGCGGTTCTGCACCGAGACAATGGGTACGATCTTCCGCGCCCGCTCCAAATGCTCCAGAGTGACGTTCGACAGCCCGATGTGCCTTATCTTCCCCTGCTGACGCAGCCGAGCCAGTGTCTCCATCGAAGCGTCAAACGACACCGCAGGATCAGGAACGTGGAGTTGGTAGACGTCGATGCGTTCCAGACGAAGTCTCCTCAAGCTGCCTTCCACAGCGGCCTCCAGATGTTTGGGGCTTGCGTTGTGGGTCCACTGTCCCGGCCCCACCCGTTCCCATCCACCCTTCGTCGTAATGACCAAGCCCGGCGGATACGGCGCCAATGCCTCGGCGATCAACTCCTCTGAGATAAATGGGCCATACGAGTCAGCCGTGTCGATGAGGTTCACCTCAAGTTCTACGGCACGCCGCAATGTCGCCAGCGCTGCATCGCGATTCGGTGGAGGCCCCCAGATACCTTTACCTGTGATGCGCATCGCGCCAAACCCCAGGCGGTTGACCGTGCAATCTCCGAGTTGAATGGTGCCCGCGGCTGCGGCGGAGGGGGCCTGCGTGTTCTGCCTCATAGCGTGACTCTCCTTCTTACTGAACCTCGCATAATATAG
>PLGM01000056.1 GCA_003139795.1 Acidobacteriaceae bacterium
GCGGGGACGACGGGGCTCGAACCCGCGACCTCTGCCGTGACAGAGTCTAATTACTATTAGAATCATAGAGTTACGGTAGAATTTGGAGCGATCGAAGAAGCCTTAAGTCCTTTAGAGAGCATAGGGGCTCGGAAATTGTACCTTCGTTTGTACCTTTGCCTTGGTTTCTCACTTCGTCCCGCTCTCAGTGGAAACTTGCAGGATAGCGCCGGGAACCAGCGCTCCACAACTGCGATGGGGAAGCCCAGGTGCACTGGTGCCATTGGGGCCAGCAGAGGGACAAATCCATTGCCGGTTTATGTAATGGCTTCAAGTACATCGAACTAAACATCTTGAGCGAGAACGAATGTATACGGAGTGCCGGATAGATTGCCGGTTCAGGTTCCATCAACCACATGGGAAGAACGACTGGCCCCAACAGATTTATACTTGCAAATCACGCATAACGCGCATAATATACAATGATGATTCCCCGATCTGTTGCCAAGACGATCGAACAGGCTCTCAAGAGACAAGCGGCTGTGGCGATCATCGGGCCGCGGCAGGTTGGGAAAACCACCCTGGCGCGAGAGATTGCCGACTCGCACCCAGGTGCACTCTATCTTGATCTGGAAGCACGGGAAGACCGGGAGAAGTTGGTCGAGCCGGTTCTCTTTCTCCGTCAATATGAGAACAGCCTGGTCGTGCTGGACGAAATTCATCGCGTTCCGGAGTTGTTCAGCTCGCTTCGCGGCATCATTGATCAAGGCCGGCGCACGGGTCATGCAACGGGCCGTTTTCTCATACTCGGTTCCGCCTCCATTGACTTGCTTCGGCAGTCTGGGGAAAGTCTGGCCGGACGCATCACCTACATTGACATGGGGCCGTTTTATACCCTGGAGCTGCCTGCAAACGAGCCCACATTGCTCCAGCTCTGGCTGCGAGGAGGTTTTCCCGGCAGCTATTTGGCCGAAGACGACAGCACCAGCCTGCGCTGGCGCACAGATTTTATCCGTACCTATCTGGAGCGGGACGTACCTCAGTTTGGACCCCGCATTCCTGCCGGTGTGCTGGAGCGGCTTTGGACGATGCTTGCGCATGGCCAAGGTACTTTGCTGAATGCCTCACGGTTGGCCGCTGCGCTCCAAATCTCCGCGTCCACCGCGCAGCGCTACATCGATCTGCTGGCCGACCTGCTGCTGGTTCGCAGGCTGCTACCATTCCATCGAAACGTAGGCAAGCGGCTGGTGAAGTCGCCAAAAGTGTATGTGCGGGATAGTGGCCTGGTTCACGCATTGTTGGGGATCAAGACGTATAACGACCTTGCAGGCCATCCAGTAGCAGGCGCCTCATGGGAGGGATTTGTCATCGAAAACCTGATTCAGGCGGCGCCGGAGCGCACTGTGGCCAGCTTCTATCGCACTTCGGCCGGTGCGGAGATCGATTTATTGCTGGAGGTTCCCGGTCAAGGCCTGTGGGCCATCGAGATCAAGCGCAGCCTCGGCGGACGGCCGGAGAAGGGGTATTACATCGCCTGTCAGGATTTGAAGCCTGATCGCCGCTTCCTGGTGAATGCAGGCAGCGGGCACTATCCAATCGACGCGGAGATCACGGCAATTGGGCTCCATGACCTTGCAGCCATGCTCGCCGCAATCGCAGTCTGACAGCCCGCCGCATTCACACGCCGCAGGGCCGAACTCTCAAATTGTGATTGAGGGTGCAGTTTTCAAATGTGTTTCATCGCATGAAATGATTTGTTTCATGATTCGGGGACAATGAAACCGAACTGGTTTCGTCGCAATCTCCATGCGGCGCTTCAGGTCCTGCCCGTCACTGTGTTGACGGTCGCTTGCAAGACCTGCAAGACCAATCCCTCGACGACGCTCGTCAAGGCTCCGATGTTGCTCTGGATGGATAGCGGCCTTGCGATCTGGCTCGCCGGAATTAAGTCGTCCGCAGACGTGACAACCCGCATGGACGCGGGATTCTGGTTGGAGCAAACCCAGTTTCAGACTTTGGAGACATGGCGCGCCTCGATCCACGACAGCGCAAGCCGCACTTCTGGCGCGACAGCGCGGGGCACGAAGTGGACTTCATTTTGGAAGAGGCCGGCAAGTTGGTCGCCTTGGAAATCAAGGCACGCAGTCAGGTAACCACCAGTGACGCAACTGAAATTCGCGCCTTCCGGGATGATTTGAAGCGCAAAGCATCGTGCGTTTTCGGCGGAGCAGCGTAGTTGAGAGAATCTAGATCGATCTGTCTAGAACATTGACGGGAGGTGCAGAAGCCAAGCGGGTAGCAACAAAATCCCAGTCTCTCACGAACACAGCGTTCGAAGGCGACAGTTTGCCGGGGTACTCCGACAATGCACGACTGAATGGATCGTAGTAGGCACGCGCGAACCCGTTGCGGTGGAATGTGGCCTCAATCTCTTCGGTAAGGGTCTCAAGTTCAATCAACTTGAGGCTTTCGTCGGCAAGTAAGCCCTGAGCACCACGCACAACATTCTCTTCAAACCCTTCCACGTCCATCTTGATCATCGATGGCCGGTTCACCCCGAGCAGTGTATCAAGCCTTTTGGTGGGAACCGTACGTACATCTGTTTCTCCTTTTGTCGCCACGTGGTTTGTCGTATCTTGGCCGCGTGTGAACAACACCTCCCCGTCGGTATCCCCGAGCGCAAGCTCGTGGATGGTGACACGGCCTTTAATTCCGTTGAGTTCGACGTTACGCCTCAAGGCACGAATGGTCTCAGGATCAGGCTCAAATGCCCATGTCGTCGCCCGGCGCACACCTGAAGCCAAGACAGTGTAGCTGCCGATGTTCGAGCCTATATCAAGGAACAAATCTCCCTCTCGCAGAAAATGCAGCAGCAGCATCATGTCGGGGAATTCATGGATCCCTAAGTAAATGTTGCCTGTCGCTCCTGTCATGCCACGTCGGACGGCAAGTCGCTGACCTTCTATCCAAGGAAAAATGACCTCTCCCTGGACTCGGCTGCGCATTTGCCAAGTAACAAACCGCACCCAAGCTTTCAGAGGTGAGTTGCGCGTCAGCGGATGGGTAGAAAAAGTGCGCCCAAGATTTGCAAGGCTATTCATGATCCTTGAGAGTACCGAGTTCTGG
>PLGM01000020.1 GCA_003139795.1 Acidobacteriaceae bacterium
ACTTTCACCACAGGCTGCTAGGCCTCAGTCACCTCACGTACGATATATCTGGAACAATCAATCTTCATCAGCGGGATCAACCTCCTTTCCCGTGTATCGCTAACCAAACGCAACCTGTCTGGCGCGTCAAGCACGCAACCCTCGCATCTAGGTGTGTTCCGATCATTGGCTCTACTTCTCCTTGCGGTTGAACCCAAAATCGTCCCACGGCCCAAAGACGCCCGTTTCATATGTTGCCGAACTCCACTCGCCTGTGGCTACAAAAGTGGCCCTGGGGTCACATCCGGCAAGGTCGACCGTAATTGCCGCCTTCGCCTTTCCGCTCGCCGGAATGTCGCCCAGCACAAGCGGAAAACTCGTGGGCGTCGTGATCGACGGTGTGCAAGGCCGACCGGATACCTGCCAGAGCTTGAACGAGTTGATCTGGGTGGCATAGGCCGGGCCCACATCCCCATTGGCCGCAGTCACCGTCCACACCTGCGCATTCCGGGGCCCGGTCGGGTTCGAGACTTCGAACTTCAGCCCGTAACCCGGCAGTTGCGTCGGATCCACAATGCCCCAGTAAGCCGGCTTGGCCTGCAGCCCCATGCTGAACGGCAGCGGATAGTCGGTGCGGGCTACCGGGAAGCTGTCCAGCCACGTATCGTCATCCGCCATGCCCCAAAAGGTGACCGCGCTGAGCTTGTGTCTCTCGCGCCGGAAGACGTCGAAGTACTGCTTGTAAAGCCACCCCTGCTCGGCAAGAACTGAAGGTGGAATGTTGTTGCCGTAGTTCGAGGTGGTGTCCCCCGCGTTGTAGACGCTCATATCCAGTTCCGTCACCTGTTGGTCGATGCCCGGAAAGTTCCAGGCCACGGTGTCGATCGCACGGGCCATCGATTCCGGCGTCGGGTAGTTGATCTGGTTGTGCATCTCATGCCCGATGGCATCCACCGGAACGCCGTGCTCGAGAAGTTCGTGGACCACCTTCACCAGGCATGTCAGCCGCGCCGGATCGGTCGTGCTGTACTCGTTGATGAAGAGCTTCGTGCCCGGGGGCGCATACTGCTTCGTCGCCTTGAACGCGATGTCGATGTAGCTCGCGCCCAGCACCTGGTAGAACGGGCCGTGCTCCAGACAGTCGGTCTGGGTGGGATCGAGCGGTTCGTTCACCACGTCCCACGCATACACCTTGCTCCCGTAATGCTGCACCTCGCTCTGGATGTGCTCCTGGATATTGGAGGTCACCAGGGCCTGGTTGGCGGGCGAGTTGGTGCCATCGCCGAAGGCGTAGGACGGAGTCTGCGCGCCTGTCGACCACACCAGGTTCTGCCCGCGCACCTTCATGTCGGCGCACACTGCTTCGCCCACCTCGGCATCGCCGTTGGTGTAGTCGTAGTTACCCAGGCTGGGCTCCACGGTGCTCCACTTCAGGTCGTTCCCGGGCGTCATGCTGTCGAAGTGCATGGTCAGCAACTGCGCGTGAGGGCCGGAGAGATCGGTCGTATCCACGGCCGCCCCGATGGGGAAGAAGTCTTCGTAGGTCTTGTAAATCGATGGAATGTTCGTCTGAATGACCGGCGGCGGAACATAACTGAGCTGGAAGTCATCAAGGTAGAACGAGACCAGGTCGTTGCCCGACGAAGGAACGGTCTGGAAGTAGAGAGTAGCCTGTCCCGTGTCATAGGGACTTGACATGGTGTACCCGGTAACGCTGATCTGGTGCCAGTTTCCGTCCGCCGGTACAGTCACACCCGGATAGGCAGTCACGCTTGGGTAACTCGTATTTCCTTGGTAAGTGGTTTGCAGGCTGATGTTGATCACGTGGCTCGACCCGTCCCCCGGCGTCAGCAGCACCCATCCGCTGATGCTATATTCCGAGCCCACGTACATGACGTCGCTCACGCTGATCTGCGGCCCATCCCAGTTGGCGATGCGGCCGGTGGTCAGCAGCGAGTGCGTATCGCCGTTCGGATCTTCGACCGGCGGTGCTTCATTGGTCAGCGTGGAACTGCCCGAACGCGAACTCCAGCCATCTAGGCCGCCGTCCGCAAAGGTCGTCGTAATTCCCGAGTTATTCTGCTGATTTGGAGGCAGCGGCGGTGGCGAAAGTTCGCCGATGGTTACATCGTCGATGTAGAACGAATCCGTGGCGCTGCTGGACTGGATGTGCAGGATCAGGCTAGTCGGCGGTCCAGGCAGGTTGCTGAAGGTGAAAGTCCCCGTGACCTTCGTCCATGCCGTGCTCGAAAGCGCGCGGGATGTTGCTATATTCGCGTAACTCCCGGTGGTAGCGCAATCCGCCGTCTTGGTCGAAATTGTCACCGTCGGGTTCGTGCTGTCGGGCGCGGCCAGCAAAATGTAAGCGCTCACCTGATAAGTCGCGCCGGCAACAACATTGGACACGCTCAACAGGTTCAGGCTTGGCCCCATGTAACCGGCCGTGCGGTTCGTTGTAAGCAGGCTCCGGGTGTCGCCGTTGGGGTCCAGGATCGGCGGCGCGGTGTTCGTCAGCGTTGCCGACCCGAAGGGCGCCCAGCCGTCCAGGCCGCCATCGCCAAAGGTGTAACTCGCAATCGGCGTCCCGCCGGGAGGCGGCGCTGTCTCGGTGATTACCACGTCCGCCAGATAAAAGGATTGCGCGCTTGTCGCTCCCACCAGTTGGGAATAAAGCAGTAAGCCGGTCTCCGTGGTGCTGACGGTATAACTCCCGCCGATCTGCGCCCACCCCGAGTCAGTAACTCCCACCTCGTAACTGCCTACGGTGTCATAACACGTCCCGCCGGAGCAGTTCGGATCGCTGCGCTTGATGGTGAAGTTCGCATTGCTCGCGCTTTCTCCGCTCGTAAGCTGCACCCAGCCCGTAATGGCGTACTGCGCGCCGGCCAGCAAAACGGTGTTCAGAGAAATAGAGGGCCCGCCAGCGCCACTGGAATTTGTTGTGGTGAGCAGGCTGTAGCCGGAGGATATTCCTGGATAGGTAGCTGCGCTGGAGGCCGCCGGCGTGCTGGCGCCATTGAACGAAACCCAGCCATCGGCGGTTCCGTCCGCAAATGTGTAAGTCGCTACTATTTGCGCGCTGCTGTGGGCGGCGCAGAGTAGCACGAGAACCGAGATCGCGCATGAAAATGCGGCGATCCGCTTCAGAGATAAGGTTGAAAAGCAGCTTTCAGCTGAACGAGACATGGGGACTCCTTGGCTCGCAGACTGTTGCAACGCAAGGTCGCCCGCTGCAACAAGTCCGCTTCAGCGTTCATGCAGGCACTAATTCGATTTACCTCGCGACCGGAACTATATACGCAGAGTGGAATACTCTGTCAAGTAAAATTCTCTTTACCGCGGGGACGCGCCCTTGGCGGGGTAGTCATTGAGGTTGACGGTAAGAAGCATTATGCGAATGCCCAGGGTCAGGCAGATCCAGCAAAATACGCCTCGATGGTCTCAGCAGACCGGGACCTCAGGCTGGCTGGTTACGACGTCTATCTGCGGTGCCCCAGACTCGTGTCTTGGCCGACACGCGCCGGGCGACGCCGTCCCCATAGACGTAGAGGTACTTCCGACACTTGCAATTCCGCCACCGAGGGTCCTCGTGCTTCGGACAGGCGGAGCTGTGCCGGGTGTAGACGGTGATGGTTGTAGTGGTGGAACTCTCTGAATTTGCCATGACCCCACTATACGCTCTTGTACAATCCTTGTACAAAACGGAATCTACACGATGTAAGTGATTCATTCTATTGACATCCTAACCCATCGACGCCATGAGTCACTGTGGTTTCCCAAGCAGTGTCCTTCAGCGCGTATTTGCCCGGCGAGTTCAGGAAGCCGGCGCACCCTTTCTCCGACCAGGAAGAAAGTGGCTTTGATGTTATATCTGCGCAGGATCTCAAGTACTTCTGGCGTGAACGCCGGGTCTGGGCCGTCGTCAAAGGTTATCGCAACCACTCGTTCCGAAGTGCGATATCCCAAATCAAGTTGGGGAATAAGATCCGCAGGACACGCACGATGGCCTGCGGCCAACAGATGACCAGGCCGGCCACACCGACGACGGCAGCTGCAGTCAGAGCTATCTTTTTGCTCATAGGGTGAGGCCTTATCTGAAAATCATAATAAAGAGGTGTGCTTTGGTTAGGGCGTGTTCACACTAAAG
>PLGM01000054.1 GCA_003139795.1 Acidobacteriaceae bacterium
ATAGTTACATTTGATGAGCAAATGGCTTCACTGACCGTGAATCCCAGCACAGTGTTTATTGTAGGTGTGGCCGGCACCGTGACCTATGATGTAGTCAATCTAGCCGCCACTTTTACGCCCTCGGCCAACCTGGCGGCGAATACCAAGTACACAATCATGGTGACCACCGGAGTCACGGACATGGGCGGAGTGCCCTTGGGTGCGCCATATTCTCAGACTTTTACTACCGGTCCTTGCCAGACCGGAGGAGTGCAGATCGTAGCTCTTTGTCCCTTTATAGGGGGTTTCTCGGTGCTGGCTGGAACCACCGTCACGAATACCGGCTCTACTACAGTCTCCGGAGATGTTGGAGTCTACCCTGGTAGTGCCGTGACTGGATTTCCGCCGGGGCTGGCGAGTGGGACAATCGACATTGCAGACAGCGCCGCAGCACAGGCACAGGCAGCTTTGACCGCTGGGTATCTCGATGCTGCCGGACGATCGGGCAGCACTTCGGTCGCCGGAGACTTAGCCGGGCGGACATTCACTGCTGGCGTCTACAAATCTACCTCGTCGCTTGAGAATTCGGGGGACGTCACTCTCGACGCCCAGGGCAATCCGAGTGCGGTATTCATTTTCCAGATCGCGTCTACGCTCACAACTGGGAGCGGCAGCCACGTTATCCTGGCCAATGGCGCATCGGCCTGCAACATCTTCTGGCAGGTTGGCAGTTCAGCGACCCTCGGAACGAACTCTATCTTCAAGGGAAACATCTTGGCGCTAACATCAATCTCAATCACCACCGGCGTGAATCTGGAAGGCAGGGCGCTGGCTCGGAATGGCGCGGTCACGTTGGACACTAATGTCATCACCGGCTGCACCTGTCCGTGAGGCGTTGACTGGAGTGGACCCCAAAATTGCGACAACCGAATAAGACACAATTCTCCTCGAAGGGAGAATTGTGTCATGGGAATGTCTCGACGGAAGTACACGCGTGAGTTCAAGGAGGCTGCCGTTCGGCGGCTGGAACTGGGGGCGTCGATCGCCGAAGTGGCGCGCGCCTGTGAGGTCAACCCGAACGTGCTCGATCGCTGGCGGCGGGAGTTGCGCCAGCTTGGCGGCAAGGCGTCTTGAAACCGACCGGCCTTCTAACGGAAGGCCGAGGCACTCATCGAGGCCTGATGCGGGCATGAATTGTGGGTTTCGATCAGATGGTCAACAATCCGTCAGTTAACAATTAGTCAGTACTCAGACAGTAACTGCCGAGTGGTCGGTGACTCACCCGGAACTCAGTTTCTGGAGCATCGATCAATGCCTCGACGGGTGGCGCTGCTATCCACATCTTCATCGGCTAGACTGCAGTAAAGGAGAATCAGGCATGAAGAATGGAGCGTTGATAATGGCGGCACTCCTGATGTGCAATGGGATTGTGTATGCCCAAAGCGAGGCCGAGATTCGGGATCGCATCGTGGGCACGTGGAAACTTGTTTCCACGGAGCAGACCCTCAAAGACGGCACAACCCGCCCCTATCCGCAATGCGGGCCCCATGGAAAGGGCTTCATAATGTATTCCCGCGATGGATACATGTGCGCCGATTTGGTAAATCCGGACCGGCCGAAGTGGGTTGACCCCCTGCATCCGACCACAGAGGAAAAGATCGCAGCCGCCGACGGCACGTTTGCCTACTGCGGGCGGTATGAGATTGACGTAAAGAACAGCCGCCTTGTCCATTTACCGGAAGTTGCCACCGGACGCGGTTTCGAAGGATCCCGCCAGATCAGGCCGTACAAGTTCGAAGGTGGCCGCCTTGTCCTCGGCGACGTCGAAACACAAATCCCCGAGGTTGTTCGGTGGAAGATCGTGTGGGAAAAAGTGCGATAGACCCGCCTGCCACCAATACGTCTCGGAAGGCCGAAAGCCGGGTTCTGTCCGGATAGGCGGTCATTCGACCGGAATGGCGCGTGGGCCATGTCCGGCTCATGAAACTGGGTGCCTCATGTCTGGATTTTCAGACAGGGGAGACCACGAACCTTGGCCGGCCACCTCTTTCCTGACCTGTGTGCCGAGGACCGGTTGCCTCAATCCCAGGTCTCAAAATCGAGCGCCCGGGGGCACCCAATCATTTGAGGAGTAGCTAAGGTGCGGGCCACCCGCCAGGCGGGACCAACATGATGACCACAATGACGACAGAAAAGAGCGCACAGTCAAGCCTTGCAGGCCGTACAACAAGAAACCCGGGCCATCTGTTTCAGGCGGCCCGGGTTGCGTCTTCCTCTTAACCTTTTTGTCAATACGGCTTGAAGACGATTGATGCAAAGGTGCCGGCCAATTCGGCAGTGCCAATCCCCTGACCCACGGTGACGAACAACTCGTTTGCTGCTCCATTGTTTGTGGTTCCGCCGCCGAAAGCAATTCCCCAGAGGTTATTGAGAACAATCCTTTCCCCGCGCTCGTCTCTTATCGTACCGACAAACTTCCCGGTAACCGGATCGAACGCATTGATGGTGCCGTGGACGGAGTTGTTTGAAACCAGCAGAGTATTGCTCAGGGGGCCAAAATCAGACGGAGCAGCGGTGACACCCCAAGCCTGGTTCAGGTGCGGTCCTTGAATCAATGTCTTCACAAAGGTGCCGTCCTCCTTGAAGACGTCTACGTAGCCTCCGTCGCCGACGTTTGGCACGGCATACGTGAGGTAAACGAGGCCATTGATGTCCTGAATGCCGAAGACTGAGAAGGTCGATGGGATCGCCGGATCGCCGAATGACTTCACCAGTGTGAAGCTGCCGTCGAACACATCCACCTTATTATTGGTGTTGTCCGCCGCGTAGAGGAGATTCCCCGAGGGGTTGCTGGTGATGGCCAAGCCCGTGTAACGGTGAATGGTTACGGTTGCAGAT
>PLGM01000069.1 GCA_003139795.1 Acidobacteriaceae bacterium
CACCTGCACTGGGCCGTCCGCTGGCAGGGCGCCTATCTGGACCCCGCCAAACTCCTCCGCCTGGACCTCAGTGCCGTCCGCTAGCGCGAGACGGCTTCCTCTTCTACCTCGCGTCGAGGAGCGGCAGCAGCCCTCTCGCCGGCTGCCTTCTCCTTCCGCAGCGCCTTGAACGCCCGGTAGACAAACCAGCCCAGGTACCAGCCGTCGAGAAACTTGTAGGGGGTTTCGCCGGTAGTGTAGTGGCCGCAGGGCAGCACCCGCAGCTCGAAGTTGAGGCCATAGTGCCGGAACGCCTCGACCACCTGGAGCGAGTACTCCTTGGGGAAGGTCAGGTCATAATCGGCGTAGATCAGCAGCACCTTCTTCCCTGGTCCGCCGGCTTCCGGGCTGGCGATCTTGGGGTAATAGCTGCACGGGCTAATGGCCGACCACAGGGCCCGCAGACGGTCCTGCGTAAGGCCGGCTTCCTCGAGCGCCTGCTTTACGTGGCGGGTGCTCTGCCCAGACCAGGTCACGTCGCCGAAGGCCGTCGAGGCGTGGTTGAAGACGTTCACCCGGATGCGCGGGTCGTGTGTGCTGGCCAGAAACGCATAGCAGGAGCCCAGGCTGGTCCCCAGCACGCCGAAGTGTTCGTAGCCCTGCTCCTCCAGCCAATCCAGGCAGCACCGGATATCGACCACCGCTTGCCTGCAGGCCATGATCGTCCGCCCGATGTTGGCGCTCCCCGAGTAGTCTGACCGTTCCAGCTCCGCTGGGCGGCGAATGTCGTGGTAGGGCATCGAGAGCCGCAGCGCCGAAACTCCCATGCGGTTGAAGATCGTACATAGGGAATTGTGGCTGAAACCGTCGGCATTCCACTGCGGCAGCACCACAATGGCCTGCTTGGGCCGCTGAGGGTCCTTGTGCGCAGGCGCCGGGTACCAGCGCGCGTTCACCTGGTCGTTCTCCGGATAGGGCGTCCGCTCCGGCGAGGTAAAGCGCAGAAACTGCGCCAGCGGAATCTTCCCCTCTGCCGCCTGCTGTCGAATCGCCGCGTCCTGGGCCAGCGTCTCCGGCCGCACATTGGTCGGGAACAGTTGCGGATGCCGCTCTTCCAGCCGAAAATCCGTTGGCCGCTCATACCCGAAGAACGTATCGCTGTGGCGAATCAGCAGTTCGTTGATCCGCACCATCGCCGCTTCGGCTGCGGCATCGTCGCGCACCACCTCCGGGCTGGGCAACGCGGCGCCAAAACCGTGCGCCTCCAGAAACGGCTCGATCCACTCGAAGCCCCACTCCCGCGGGCGTACCACGCGGTTCTCGTCGCGCATGGTCAGCCGCGTCTCCCACTCGTACATCCAGCGCGCGTATCTCTCTTTGAGCATGATGTTGATTCAAGTTTATCAGCACGGGAGGGGAACCATGATCGGCGGGGGAAAGAGCCGTGGCGTCGGTCACAAAGCCAATCGCGGTTCTACGCGCGCCGCCGCGCCGGCGGGGCCGTAAACGCCCACCATAAAGCCAGCACCGTCAGCGCCGTGACGATCCCCAGCGAAATCACGCAATAGAAGCACCACACTTCAAGGACGTACTTCTCGATGCGGGTGAGGTAGAGCGAGAATCCCAGCGCAACGAAGGTCAACCCGGCCAGCCACCGGCGTTGCCCCGCCAGCGCCAGCCCTGCCAGCGCAAGGTAGCCGGCGATCCCGATAGCCGCCACCGGAATGTGTGCGATCTCGGCAAATGGGCTGTGGTTCACGATGCCGCAGTCCCACTTCTCGTTGATGGAGCAAGGCTCCGTTCCGGTCGAGTAGTGGACGCGCAGCGCCAGCGTGGCAACCAGCGCGCCGGCAAGGGCCAGGAGTGCAATCGCGTATCGCATGGTCGTGAGTTTGATGCTACCAGAGCCCCATGCGCCCAGGGCGTGTACGGAATCGGTGTGCGGGATCCGTGTGCGGAATGCGTGTGCAAGATACGATAGACAGATGGAGCAGTTCCCTTGCGGCCGTCGCGTCGCTTTCTTCGGCGGCAGTTTCGACCCTCCCCATCTGGGGCATTTGGCCGTGGCGCGTGCTGCCCGTGCGGTGCTCGCGTTGGATACCGTGCTCTTCGCCCCGGTCGGCGCGCAGCCTCTCAAGCCCCATGGCTTGACGGCAAGTTTTGAAGACCGTCTGGCCATGACCCGCCTGGCCATCGCCGCGGAGCCGGGCTTCGCAATCTCGCTTGCCGACGCGCCAAAGCCCTCCGCCGCTCCCAACTTCACCCTGGACACTCTGCTTGCCCTGCGCACGGAGCTTTCGCCCGACGGCACCCTGTTTTGCCTCATGGGCGCCGATGCGTTCTTGGGGCTGCGCCGCTGGCGCCGGTCGGCCGAGATCCCTTTCGTAGCTCCGTTGATCGTCGCTTCCCGCCCCGGCTGGCAGCTGGACGGCCTGAAGGCAGCGCTGCCCCAGGGCTTGACCATGGAACCCGCACCCGGCTCGGACCAGACCGGCCCCGAATTGCCCGGCTCTGCTGTCGAGGTCCGGTCCTTCCTTCTTCGCAATCCCGCCGGAGACGCCGCCCCCTTCTATCTTCTCCCTGGGCTGCAGGTCGAGATCAGCGCCTCCCAGATTCGAGACGAGATCCGCGAGCGGATTTGCGACCAGGTCCGCGCTGCCTCTGGATCTCCCATAACCTCGCGCCAGCTTCTTCCCAAAGCGGTATTTGATTACATCCGCTCCCGCGGGCTTTATCGTTAAGCCGTAACTTGCCCCTGCCCAAACGAGGGTCTACGATTGAGTTTGGAGAACATTTCTACCGAATGACAACAACCGAAGCTCGCCAGCAAATCCGCATCCTCGTTCAGGCCGCGGCCCAGGTCTGCGAAGACAAGAAGGGCCAGGACACACGCATCCTCGAGCTTGACCCCATCGACGCCGGCCTGTCCGACTTCTTCCTCGTTACCTCAGCCACCAATGACCGCCAGGCCATCGCTATCGCCGATGAGATCGAGCATCGCCTCAAGAAGGATTTCGGCGTCTTTCCCAACTCCGTCGAGGGCCGCCGTCACGGCGAATGGATTCTCCTCGACTATGTGGACTTCGTGGTCCACGTCTTTCTCGCCCAGCGCCGCGCCTTCTATGACATTGAACGCCTGCGCAAGTCCGCCCGCCCGCTCACCCCGGCCGAATTCGACGCCGAGCTGAAGGCCGCGCTCGCCGCCAGGACCCTCGCTGCCCGCAGCAAGGCCGCCGCCAAGCCCAAACCGCCGCAAGACAAACCTGCGGCTGCTCCCAGGCCGAAGAAGCCCGCAAAAAAGCACATCGCCGCCGCCAAATCCTCAGTTGCGAAGAAGGCGGTAAAGACCTCCGCCGCAAAGAAGACGCCCGCAAAAAAGGCCACACCAGGGAAGTCTGCCGCCGGGAAAGCTGTCGCCGGAAAGACAAACAACAAGGTCTGACCGGCTGTCTGCTCCGGCAGGACGCTTTCCCTTCCGTTTGATTCATCGCTGAACGCAGAAAGGGCGTCCGCCGTGGCGGACGCCCTTTCGGTTGCTGCTCCGGCTTGAGAGCCGGAGGTTAGAAGGAAATCTTGCCGTGGACCTGAAGCACGCGCTGCGTAACGGCTGCTCCCTGGAACGATCCGTAGGGGCTGGTAGGCGGAGCCTGGGTGCTCTGGATCTGGCCGAAGCTGCTGGAGCTCACGTCCGTGACCGGGTTGGAGAAGTTGGGGTGGTTGAAGACGTTATAGGCGTTGGCGCCGATCTCAAACGTCATCCCTTCCGTCTTGACGAGCTTCTTGAGCAAGCTGATGTCGGAGTTGACGTAGTGCGGTCCGAAGATCGCGTTGCGGCTCACGTTCCCGAAGGTTGCTTGGCTGGTGGCGGCAACAAACTGCGATGCCGTGCCGGCTCCCGCGGCGTCCATGCAATCCATATAGGCGCAGGAGTGCGGATTGCTCCCGGTTGGGTTCAGAATGCCGTGGCGGTTAAGGCCGGGCAAAAGCTGCGCCTCCAAGGTCGTTCCAAAGTTGTGGTAGCCTCCCAGGACGCCACCATTGGTGAGGCTTAACGGCAAACCGCCCCGGTAGTAGGTCTTGATGCCGACGACCCAGCCGCCCGCAACCTCGTTGACGATCTTGTTCGACGCCTTGTACGGCTCGTCATACACCGCGTCGCCCACCAGGTCGTGGCGAATGTCGTAGTCGGAATTCGAGTAGTTCAGGCTGCCGGGTCCGAGCGCCGGGGTCAACTGGTTGACTGCCGCGCCACTGTTGAAGTCCTCGCCCGAACCGCCGTTGGAGATGGTGTCCAGCGAATGGCTGTAGGTGTAGCTCAGTTGGCCTTGCAGCCCGTGACCGCTGTGCTTGTAGCTGGCGCTGCCGCCGCTGTAGTTGGAGTGAGCGGCATTGGTGAAGGCGGTGACCCGGGCGAAGCGCTGGTCGGGCGGAGTGGCGGCAACGCCTGCGAAAGGCGAACCCAACCAGGTGCCGCTGGGGTTGTCGAAGCTCCCTGCGCCCGCGTTCTGGTAAGGGTTTTCCAGGATTTCGTTGAACCCGTAGTTGCCGGCGTAGGTGGCAATGAAAGCGTCGTTCCTGGTGAGCTGCCGCTCCACCTGGAGACTGTATTCCAGGTACTGCGGCTCCTTGAACGTGCCGGGGAAATAGGCGTTGACATTTGGCGGGTAGAAGGGAATCCCGGCATTGGTTTCGGCAGTGTTGATCTGCTGCACGTTTTGGCCGCCCAGGAAGCCGGATTGAATGGCTGTGTTGCCAAGGCCCGCATAGGCGCCCACGGTTCCTGCGCCGCCGGGGGCCATGATTCCCGAATAGATGTTTTCGGTATTGACGTTGGGGAAATTCTGGATGACCCCGTCCAGGAACGCGGCCGGGTAGAGATCGGCAAAAAGTCCTACTCCGCCGCGAATCTCGGTCTTCGCGTTAAGGCCGTCGTTGAAGCCGAAGCGCGGCTGGAGGTTGAGCTTCTGAACCGACGGGAAGGCGTTCGAGTTGCTCTGCTGAATCGGGCCGCTGTTTGCCGCATCGAACGGATTCGTCAAGGTCGACGAGCTGTTCTGGAAGCCGCCCTGGTACAACGAGAAGCAGCCGCTGTGGCACAGCGGATTGCCGGTCCGGTCGGCGCGAATACCCAGGGTCAGCTTCAGATTGGGCAGCGCCTGGTAGTCATCCTGGATATAGATGCCAACGTTGTAGAGGGCCAGGTGCGCCGTCTGTGCGCCGGTGTAGGCTTGGTTGAAATTGTTGTAGCCGTAGGTCCCCCAAATGGACGGCGTTGCAGTGTTGACGCTTTGCACGTACCCGCCGGCGAAATCGCCCAGTGAGAGTTCGACGCCCTCCGGGAAGATGGTATCGATCCGCTGGTCATAGTCGTCGATCAGGGAGCGGCGGAAGTTTTCGCCGAACCGGATCGAGTGCTTGCCGCGATTCCAGAGGAAATCGTCGATGAACTGGTACATCGTCGAGTCGCGGCCCTGGGTGAGATTGTCGGGAACGCCGAGTAGCGGCATGCCAGGTGCGCCATTCACGCCGCTCCCGTCGAGGCCGTCGTCGGAGATGAAGAACATGGGCAGCGCCGCGTAGGATGCGGGGGTGTTCCCCGGCCCGAAGTAAGCCGAGTACCAACTGGAGGTCATCACAAAGACGTTGGTCTTGGTGGGGCTGATGACGTAGGTGTCGTTGAACTGGCCCTCATCCTCCGGCTGGATGGAGACGGCGCTGAACAGCGGGGTGAGGAAGCTGGTGTAGGTGGGCTGGGAGCCGCGGTCCATCTTGATACGCCCATAGATCTTCTGCTTGTCGCTGACGTTCCAGTCGACGCGGTTGGTAAGCAGCCATTCGATGTTGATGTTGTTGGCCGCGGCATGGCCGACGGTCATGCAGGGGGTATCGACGCCGAAGGTGCCGCCGGTACCGGTCGGCGTACCGGCCAAACCGCCATAGTAAACGCCCAAAGTGCCTACTTCAGCATTGCTTCCGCAGCCGAGATTGCCGCTGGCATCCTGATTGGCCCCGGGTCCGGTCACAACGGGTATCGCCGAGGTGTAGGCCGGCGCGCTCTGGTAGTCCTTGAACGCCTGGGCATAGAAACTTTGCGCAACCGCCGGGACGTTCGCGAGAACATAGGTCTGCAACGCAGACGAGGGGAACGTGATCGGGCCGCTGGAGCTGGGCAGAACGTAGTGCATGCCCTCATAGTCGGTGAAGAAGAAGAGCTTGTCCTTGATGATGCGGCCACCGCCGTTGACTGCCCACTGGTTGGCGACTGCGTGCGGACGGGGCGCGCCCAGGAACTGGTTCATCCAGCCGTTGGCGTTCAGAACAGTACCGTTGTAGTTGTAATCCGCTTCGCCGTGATACCTGTTGGCGCCCGACTTGGTGGTGTAGTTGACGATGGCGCCGGCCGCGCGGCCATACTGCGAGTTGTAGGCGTTCTGAACGACGGTCGCCTCGGAAAGTTCCCCCTGGCCCAGGGTCAGGTTCGAGCTGCCGGAGTTGCCTAGGTTGAGGAACGGATCCATGTTGTCATAGCCGTTCAGCACCAGAAGGTTGGAGATGCCCGGCAGGCCGTCGGAGCTGAAGTTGCCGTAAGCGCCGCCGGCATTCACCACCACGCCCGCCGCGGTGAAAGCCACCGTCGACACGTCGCCGCCCGGCGTGGGCAGTTCCTCGATCTGCTCTTCGGTGAAGTTCGTCGCCAGCGCCACGTTCTCAGTGTCCACCAGGGGCAGGGCGGTCGAGGTCACCTCGATGATCGTCCTGTCGCCCCTGGGCGTCACCTTGATGTCGCCTGGGACCGTGGTGCCGAGTACCACCGCAACCTCAAGGGTGCTGGACTGCAGACCTGTGGCCGAGGCTGACACCTTGTACAGGCCGGGCTTCAGCAGTCCCATTGTGTAATGGCCTTCCGCGTTGGTCTTCACCGTTTCCTTGGCGTCGGTGGCTGTATCGATCACCACCACCGTCGCGCCGGGAACCACGGCGCCGGTCGAATCTTCAACAACGCCGCTCAGGGCGCCGGTCGTGTTGGTTTGGGCGTGAGCCATCGTGGCCGTGGTATTCGCCACAAATCCGGCGACCGCCAGCAAACTCATTGCCAGGGCCGCATTCTGTAACCGGAAATATCGCATCAAAACTCCTCCAGATTGAGTGAGGAACGCAAGGCCCTAGAAAGAAGCCTCTCGATCCGTAAATTGTACTTCCGCGTTTCGGTAAGGGAGGTGGACCCGACTCGCAAGTCAAATGCAAAAAAGAACAAAAACGCTAAGAAAGAGGAAACATGAGGTCAAGCTTCATGCGTGGATCGCAACCTGCCAAACGCTCTCCCAGGAACCGCTAGACACTACTTGCCACAAGCAATAGTGCATGAGGACTGCCAATCTCTTCCAATCGCGAAAATAATTCTTTGCCCTTGAAAAGAAATGACTTGAAGACCTCGCGTTTCCTCTGCACCAAGAGGCGCAATATGAAAATGTGGATAATTTGACCCCCATATTCCAAAAACGGGCACCCGCTCCATTTTTGAGGAGTTTTCGACAAACCTTAGCTCCCCAATCCCGCTACCTTCCGGTATCCTCCCCCCATGCACCTTACCCTCGCCCATATCGGCGCCCGCACCGACTCTTCCTCCAAATCCAAGGACAGTTTCGACTCTCTTGCTCAAATCTATCTTGATCGCTGTTCGGCCTTTGCCCGATGCCTGTCGCAGGCATTCCGGACCGAGGAGGCAATGCTCGAGTGGCTGGGACGGCAGCAGAGCCGCACCCCGGCCATCGTCGTGCTGCTCGATAGCCGTGGCCGGCAAATGACCTCCGAGGCCTTCGCCGCCTGGCTGGGCGCCCGCCGCGACCAGGGGGCCCAGCACATCGTCTTCGCCATTGGCCCCGCCGACGGCTGGTCTGAGACGGCCCGCGAGCGAGCCCACCTGTTGCTCTCGCTGGGGCCCATGACGCTGGCCCATGCGCTGGCCCGCCTGGTCCTCACCGAACAGCTCTACCGGGCATTTACAATTCTCTCTGGCCATCCCTATCACTCGGGCCACTGAGGGACCGGCCTCGACTAGCCGTCAAGGCAATTGCTTTTCGGCTTTCATGCTCACCCAACCCGTACTGTCAACGGGAAAGCGGATCACTGGCGGCTGGCCCCTGATCCCTGGCCCCTGACCCCTGATCTCTGTTATGACCGACTCCCGGCGAGGACTCATCCTGATCAACACCGGCCCCGGCAAGGGCAAGACCACCGCTGCCATGGGCACGGCCCTGCGCGCCGTGGGCAACGGCATGAGAGTGCTCATGCTCCAGTTCCTCAAAGGCTCCTGGCATTACGGCGAACTGGATGCTGTCCAGGCCTTCGGCGCCAACTTCATCCTCAAACCGATGGGCCGCGGCTTTGTCAAAGTCGGCGGCGCGGAGATCGACCCCGAGGACATGCGACTGGTCCAGGTCGCCTGGGCCGAGGCGCTTCAGGCCATCTACTCCGGCGACTGGGATATGGTCGTTCTCGACGAAATCAACTATGCCATCGGCTATGGAATGCTGGACCCCGTGGTGGTGGCTGAGGCTCTCCGCGGCCGTCCGGAGATGGTCCACGTCATCCTCACCGGCCGCAACGCCCACCCCCTCCTGGTCGAGCTTGCCGATACCGTCACCGAGATGCGCGAGGTAAAACATGCCTACCAGAAGGGCATTCTGGCCCAGCGCGGAATAGAATATTGATGCGACCATAACCTGGGAGCGAGATTTCGCCCGACACTTTGATCGAAACGCCGAATCCCCCGATTTGAGAGAGAGTTTGAATGTCCTGGTTCAAGCGTGAAGATGGCGAATACGAATCCGATCCCGGCGGCAACGGTACCCCGGATGCCGGCAGAAGAAAGGTGCGCACCGAGGGCCTCTGGATCAAATGCCTGGGCTGCCGCGCAGTGGTCTTCAAGGCGGACCTCGAAGCCAATCTGAATGTCTGCCCCAAATGCCAGCACCACTTCAAGATGGGCGGCCGCCAGCGCATCGACCTGCTGCTCGAACCCGGCTATGAGCTGGTGGATGCCGGCCTGCGCTCCACTGACCCGCTTAACTTTACTGACGTAAAGTCCTACAAGAAGCGGCTCCGCGCTGCCCAGGAAGCTACCGGTCTCGACGACGCCATCCTCAACGCCGTCGGCCAGCTGGGTCCGCACTCCGTGGTCCTCAGCGCCATGGAATACGCCTTCATCGGCGGCTCCATGGGCGCCGTGGTCGGCGAGACCATCGCCCGCGCTGTCGATCGCGCGCGGCTGGGCCGCAAGCCCCTCATCATCGTCGCGGCCTCAGGAGGCGCGCGCATGATGGAAGGCGTGGTCAGCCTCATGCAGATGGCCAAAATCTCCACCGCTCTGGCCCAGTTGGACGATGCGCGCGTCCCCTACATCTGCGTGCTCACTGATCCCACCACCGGCGGCGTCACCGCCAGCTTTGCCATGCTGGGCGACCTGAACATCGCCGAGCCCGGCGCCCTCATCGGCTTTGCCGGGCCCCGCGTGATCGAGCAGACCATCCGCCAGAAGCTGCCCGAGGGCTTCCAGCGCTCCGAGTTCCTGCTCGAAAAAGGCTTCCTCGACGCGGTCGTGCACCGCCGCGACCTGAAGCCCTACCTCATCCGCGCTCTGGACTTTCTCCAGGCGTAAACACCACCGCTCTCATTTCCGCATGCAAAAAGCCCCGGAGCTTCCCGGGGCTTTTGCTTGCCGCTTTCGATGGGCCGCGATCAGAACTCGATGCGCAGCGAGCCCTGCAATACACGGGCAGAGAGATCGCTGCCGGTGGGAGTCACCGTGTTCGTAATGGCGCCGAACAGGTTCGGCGCATTGGTCAGTTGCATATCGCCCGTGAAACCCGGCGTCGCAAAGTTCGGATGGTTCATCACATTGAAGGCGTCGACGCGGAACTTCAGGTTGACTCCCTCCTTGGGATAGAGCGGGAAGGTCTTGCCGAGTCCAAGATCGAGGTCGACGAATCCGGGACCGCGCAGGTTGTTGCGCGGGCCCATCTCAAAGCCCGTTGGCCCCCGGTACTGGTCGAAGGCCAACTCAGGATTTTTGTAGGACTCGACGAGGCCACCCTGCTGGTTCACATGGGTCTTCATCGGCGCCAGGCTGCCGGTCAGAATCGCCGGGTCCTCATTCGAGTAGCTCATGAGGAAGGCAATCGAGTTGGCCATGGTGACAGTGCCGGTATGCCAGATGGGCAAACCGCTCAGCTCCCATCCGCCAACGACCTCGTCGGCCCACAGCGGCAGACTCGTCGCAAAGTCCCGGCCGCGGCCGAACGGTAACTGATAGAGGAAGTTGCCGTTCAGATACTCGGTTACGTCGTAGTCCGAGCTGCCGCGGCACAGGCGCGGCCGCAGCACATCGCAGATGAATCCGTAACCAGTGTAGGCAAAGGAGTAGGCTTTCTGCGAGACGTTATCGATCGAGTGCGACCAGGTGTAGTTCAGGTCGAACTGCAAACCATGACTGGAGTTCTTGTGCAGCGTGGCCAGCATGCCGTTGTACGAGGAGAAGCCCATGTCCGTAAAGAACGTATTCTCTGAAAGCTGCGCGGCCATGCCGACATTGGCGGGCAGCAAACCGTAATAGGACATCAGCTCGACACTGTCCGCCACGTCGCCGCGCGCCGGATACGGGGCCATGTTTGTCGCAATGAAGACCGTGTTGGATATGCCGGCCGAGTTCGGATACAGCACGTTCTCAAAAAACGGCTGCGCTGGAACGTTTGCCGCAGGGGCATTCGGGTTCGCGCGCAGCCAGGTGGTCAGGCCCGCCATGGCCTGGCTCAGGGTCTGCCCCGACTTGCTATCCGGGAAGTTGATTAACTGCTCCGCATCGGCCTGGGCCAGCAGGCGGCGTCCCTGGCGGCCCACGTAACCAAGCCTGAAGATCAGGCCGCCCTTGAGCTCCTGTTGAATGCCCAAGTTATACATGATGTTGTACGGCGTGGGCAGATTGTGATCGACCGAAATGTTGAACGCTCCACCATTGGCCAGGCCGCAAGGTCCGGTCACGCCGCCGCATTCCGGACTTTCGGGGCCCACAAACGGTATGAAGGGCTTGGTGATCGTCGGCGGGGTGGGGCCCGGTGGCGGAGAGCCGAGAGCCGTAAAGCGCACATTCTGCATCAGCGAATTATATGCAGCGCTATTGGTTTCAGTGGCTGGCACGCCATAATCCGCCGTCTCCCCACTCTCGAACAGATAGGAATACGACGCTTCCTCTTGCAGAATCGCATTGACGACCGTCTGGTCATAGACGAGTCCGGCGCCGCCATTAATCACCAGCTTTTTGTTCTGGCCGGGAGGTGTCCACGCAAAGGCCACGCGCGGAGCAAAGTCCTTGTTGGCCGGTTGATAGTAACCTGCAGCGTTGTTTGCTTTGCCGGCCAGATTGTATTCGACGTACGGCACCACGTTGCTTCCGCCCGGCAACGACCCCGAGCCGCCCACGCCAGCCGCGCTCTGCGCGATTCGGGCGTTCATGAAATTCCAGAAGCTCTCGTTCTGATCCGCCTCGATGCCATGGATCTCGTAGGGAACCGTGGTGTTCTGATAGCGCAGACCGTAGGTGAGGGTTAGCGACGGTGTCAGCTTCCAGGTATCCCCGAAATAGAACTCCGTCTCGTAATAACGGAAGGTGGTCTGCAATCCGGTGCCCTGCGGCACCACACTGCCCGCGGCGTTGTAGTTCCAGGTGTCGTTCGTGTCTTCAAAACGGCCCAACCCAAGCACCAGCGCCGATTGGTAGATTGTCAAACTGGTCTGGCTGTTGTCGATATCGCTCGGATCGAAGTTCCAGCTCGAGGTTCCATTCGTGGGCAGTCCGGTCACGCCGCCGCCCAATCCGACGATCGGACCGTTGTAGTCGTTGTAGACGCTGTAATGCGGGCTGGGGTATTTGAAAGAGCCGCCGAACGTGAAGCCGTGACGGCCTTTCTGCCAGCTAAAGTCGTCGCGCAACACGGGAATCGGGAAGTAGTACTTCGAGCCGCCAGCATTGGCGTAAATGTTAGACAGGAAGTAGCCGCCGGTGGGATCTCCATCAAAATTGTACTGGTTCGCCCCTTGCGGGTTATAGGTATCGGGATAGCCGATATTGGCGACCGTGGCGCCCCAGATCAGGCTGTTTGTCTTGTTGTTGCCGATCATCCAGTCCCACCCGACCACCCACGCGTGGCTCGTGTCCAGGTACGGGAAGGTCTCAGGATCGCCCGGGAATTCCGGCGGAGCGTTCACCGAATTGATATTGTTGTAGGTGACGCGGCCAAAGAGGTGGTGATTCTTGAAGGGGTTTATATCGAGTCTGCCGACGTAGTTCTTTTCGATATAGGGTTTGGCAGCATTGAAGCGGAATCCGGCCGTATTCAGCAGGTCGCCCGCGTCACCGCTAAAGTCGTTCGGCGAGGGGTAGCATTGCCGATTTCCACATTTGCCGTTCAAAAATGAGAACATGGCCTGATCGAAACCGGCGCCTTGTGGATCGAAGCCGGCCACCTGTGCCGCGTTGATGCTGTTCTTCGTTTGCGCCGTAATATCGGTGTAGTAGGTGATGGTTTGGTCTTTCAAAAAGGTATCTGTCGGAACGGTGCGCGTTGCTATGGTTGAAAGCGCGTCATGGCGACCGTTGAAATCGAAGAAGAAGAAGACCTTGTCCTTCCAGATCGGGCCGCCGACGGCGCCGCCGTACTGGTTGCGGACCAGTGGGGAGCGCGGCACACCATTGAAGTTGTTAAAATACTCGTTGGCCTCGAGATCGGTGTCGCGGTGATACTCGTTGACATCGCCATGGAACTTGTTGGTGCCCGATTTGGTGACCATTTCGAACTGGCCGCCGCCACCGGCGCCATTGCTCGAGAGCATCCCGGCTGTGGTGCCGCGGAACTCCTGCACCGAGTCCACCGAGGCGCCGGCGACAACCGAGCCGAAGGCGCCGTAGACCGCGTCATTCACGTCCAGGCCATCCAGTGTCACGCGGGACTGGTCGGTGCGCGCGCCGGTCGCCGAGCCATCGTTCGTCATGCCTGGCTGCTGCGTAAGCAGCTCGATAGGAGTGTCGCGGGCCATTACCGGCAGCTCATCCAGATACTGCACCTGGAAGTTGTTCCCCACCGTGGCGTCGGTCGTATCGAGAGTCACGTCCTGGTTCGTGGCCGATACGGCAATGGTTTCTGAAACCTTGCCGACCGTGAGCTTGACGTTCTGCGAACGGGTCACGCCGACGTTCAGGTAGAGGCCGGTTAGCTCCGTGGTCTCGAAGCCCTGATGGGTCGCCGTAAGCGTGTAACCCGGCCCGGGCTTGACATCATTGATTGTGTAAGATCCCGCCGCGTTTGAGACGGCCTTATAGACCACGCCGGTCTGGGGATCTAGAAGCGTCACTGTGGCCCCAGGGACCACCGCGCCACTTGGGTCGGCGATAACGCCAGTGATGGCCGCAACGTCCTGTGCTCGCAGATGGGCAGAAATCAGCAGGATGAACAGCAGGACCACAATCTTGCCGGTCAGGTTTCGCATGGGTAGACCTCCCTTTCTTGGTGCGCGCTTGGGCGCGGTGCTAGCAATTGTAACGCCAACACAACGAAGTTGATGTGTTTAAACAACTTACATGATGATTTGGAGTTTTTGTGTCGAATTAAATATCCGTAAATGTGTAGATTGATATGAAAAGGCGTATTTATTTTCCCTGCCGTGACTTGGCGTGGAGGCCCCTGGCCCTCCCTGCACACTCTCACATACCACCCTGCTCGAGGATGTGCCAGAATGTTCGCCTCCCATGTAACCGCAGTACACTGTTAGCCTTGAGCCGCACCCAAAGGACCATACGATGCACAACCTGCGTACCCCTTTCGGCATGGCAACGGCCATGCTTCTCGCAGTAACTCCCGCAATCCACGCCCAGAACTTCACCGCGATCCCCGCCATCCAGTTCGACACCACCGGTCCGGTGATCGAGGTCCGCGCCGAATCGCAAAAGCCCTTCACCGTGGCCGGCGAGCGCGGCGTCATACTGGGCCAGCAGGACGGCACATTCGAGGCCTGGGTGCTCCCTGTCAAGCTGCTCTCTTACCTGACTATTGAGGCCGAGGTCGAGGGCTACTCCGTCCCCATCGACGTCAATCAGCAGGCCGCCCAGATCGAGGTCCGCCCCGACCGCACCATCCTCACCTACTCCCACACCGCCTTCACCGTCCGCCAGATCATGTTTTCGCTCGACGAAGCTCCGGCCGGCACGGGGGCGCAAACCGGCCCCATCGTCCTTTTTGAATTCGATTGCCTCCACCCCACCGACTTCACCCTGCGTTTCACCCCCGAACTGCGCTGGATGTGGCCCGAGCGCAATGAAGGCGTTCCCGAGGCGGGGTGGGTGACCGGCCCCGCCAACTCAGGCGGATTTTACGTCCTGCACGCGGACTATCCTGACCTCGCCGGCGCCGTCACCATCCCCGGCGCAAAGCCCGGCATCCTCGCTCCCTACCAGGAACGCCCCCAGGTCCATCCCGTCGAACTCAAGCTGCACATCGACCCCGCCCGCGATCACGGCCGCCTCTTTCCACTCCTGATGGCCGCTGGAACCACCCCCGCCACGGCCACCAGCGCCGCGCTCGGCTCAACCCTCGCCCAACTGAACGCCGGCATAGGCGCCGCCTACCAGGCCCACGCCGAGCGCTACAGGAAGCTCCTCGCCAGCTCCACCACCATCGAAACGCCGGACAAGGCTCTCAATGAGGCCTTTCAATGGGCCGTCGTCTCCATCGAGCAACTCCGCGCCCGCGCTCAGGGCACCGGCGAAACCGCCCTCGTCGCCGGCTACTACGCCTCTGGCGACTCCGCCCGTCCCGGCTTCGGCTGGTTCTTCGGCCGCGACTCCCTCTACACCCTCTTCGCCGTCAACGGCTACGGCGACTTCGCGCTCTCCAAGGCCGAACTCGAGTTCCTCATCCACCGCCAGCGCGCCGACGGCAAGATCATGCACGAGTACTCGCAGACCGCCGCCGCCATCGACTGGCAAGCCTTCCCCTACATGTACGCCGCGGCCGACTCGACGCCGCTGTTTCTGCTGGCGGTCGAAGACTACGTGAAGGCCAGCGGCGACACGGCATTTCTGGCCGCCAATCGCGAGGCCATCGAGAAGGCCTGGACCTTCGAGACCGATCCCGCGCACGACACCGACCACGACGGCATCTACGACAATTCGCAGGGAACGGGCTGGGTGGAAAGCTGGCCCGGCGGAATGCCGCACCAGGAGATCTATCTGGCGTTGCTTGACCAGCAGGCGTCGGCCGCCATGGCGAAGATCGAAAAGCTGCTCGGGGACTCAGACAAATCAGCCGCCGCGCAGCAGCGCGCAGATGCGATTGCGAAGACTATTGAGTCCGAGTACTACGATCCGGAGAAATCGTGCTACGCCTTCAGCCGCAATGCCGATGGCTCGCAGGACCGCACCAGCACTGTCTATCCGGCGCTGGCCTGGTGGGACCCGGATAACACAAGTGGCAAATCCATCCTCGCCCATCCTGAGGGCTGCCTGGAGCAGTTGGCTGAACATACGCTCAACACCGACTGGGGCCTGCGCGACGTCTCGACTGATGAGAAGTTCTACGACGGCATGAGCTACCACCAGGGCTCCGTCTGGCCATTGTTTACCGGATGGGCCGCACTGGCCGAGTACCGCGGCGGGCAGCCACTGGCCGGCTACCAGATGCTCATGGAAAACACCAATCTGACCCGCGCCCAGGACCTTGGCGCCGTCACCGAACTGCTTTCGGGCGATTTTTTTGTGCCATTCGGAAGGAGTACGAGCCACCAACTTTGGTCGAGCGCAATGGTCATCACGCCCGCGCTGCGAGGATTGTTTGGGATTTCGATTGACGCGCAGGCGAAGACGATTACCGTGAATCCGCATCTGCCGGCAAGCTGGGACCGCGCGGAGGTTGAATATCTGCCGCTCCCCGGTGGCGACAGCGATATGTTGCACTTCAACGTCCTCGGGAGCCAACTAAAGGTCGATATGACCACCTTGGGCGGCGGTGGTTGGCACCTCAAGAGCGACATGGCTGGCGCAAAATCGACCGTGGTCGACGGAGAACCCGGATTGAGCATCCCCTTGCCGATGCTCGATATCGACCAACAGCCCTCCAGGTTTTCCGCCAGCATCTCAAAAGAGAAGCCACTTCCTGACCGGCCCCCGACTCCTGGCTCTCGTACATCCAGATTTCGCGTTCTTCGCTCTGAGTACGGTGATCGCAAGCTGACCCTTGTCATTGAGGGACCGGCAGCGAGCCAAAGTGAGCTTGGACTAGTCCGGCATGGCCCAATTGTTCCGAAAATCGAGGGGGTCTCCGTGGGTGGTCAGCCAGCGAGTGGCTCCGCGACGCTCGGTGCACTCGACGTTTACGCGTTCCAGAATCCGACGGCGCCAAGCATGCTTATACTAAGCTTCCCTCCCGGCGAAGGCTGGAAGATCATCACCGTCACTCTCACCTGGTAGTTCCCTTTTGAGGGCTACAGTTCCTTTGGTGCGGCGTCCTTGTGTTCTTGTATTGACAGGGAGTCCGCTTCTGCCTACGCTCAAAGCATGGAAGTGCGCCTGCAACCCGAACTTGCTGCAAAAGTGGAGCAGTGGTCTACCCAGACTGGCTGCCCGGCAGATGAGTTGGTCGAAGATGCCGTCGCCACCTACCTTCTGGAAGTTAACGATCTCCGCAATATGCTCGACAGCCGCTACGATGACTTGTTGAGCGGGAACATAAAGGGTGTTCCCGGAGACGAAGCCCGGCGCATTTTGGAAGAGCGCATCGCGGCGCGTCAAAGATCGATTGCGTGATTGCGTTCGAACTACATCCCGAAGCGATGGGAGATATCGACGAGATAACTGCTTATTTTAGAGACTCTAGTCCGGGAACGGCGTCCCGGCTGGTGGGCGAATTCTTTGCCGCGTTCGAGTTGCTGACTCAGTTCCCGCACCACGGATTTCTCCGGCCAGAGCTTACAGGTCGTCCGCTCCGCTTCAAGTTGGTTCGGAAGTAGCTGATTGCGTACGCTCCGGATAAGAAGCCGCTCTGGATTGTAGCGGTCGTTGACGGCCGCAGCCCGCGCGTTATCGCGGCAATTCTACGTGGCAGAGGGTAGGGCCTTCGCTCTCGGAAGCCCACAAACACCACGGCCCGACAACGCTGCCGGGCCGTTTTCTGATCTCTGTTCCCTGTTTTTCAGATCCGCATGGGCATCAGGACGTAGCGGTACTTGTACTCGGCGTCCGGGTCTTCCGGACGCATCTGGCCCGCCGACTGCGAGTCCTTGAACTCCAGCCGCACCTCGCCTTCGTTCCCCAGCGCCCTCAGGAAATCCAGAATGTAGCCCGAGTTGAAGCCCACAACAATTGGGTCACCCGCGTATGGCGTATCGATCGTGTCTTCGCTCTCACCGGATTCCGTCGAGCTGGAACTGATCTTCAGCTCATTGCCTTCGAGCCGCAGCCGGATGGCGCCCGACCGCTCGTCCGCAAACTGCGCCACCCGCTGGATGGCCGCTGAAAGCTCGCTCGACCGCACCACCGCGAACTTCGTGTTGTCCCGCGGCATCACCGCCTCAAAGTTCGGGAACTGGCCCGAGAGTTTCCGCGTGCTCAGCGTGCGGTGCCCTACGCGGAAGAACAGCGTATGCTCGTCGTCGGCAAACTCCACCTTCTCAGCGTCCGTCGCCCCCAGTAATTGCTGCAACTCCTGCAAGGCCTTGCGCGGAATCAGCACCCGCTTCTCACCGCTGATGCCCTCCAGAATCTCATTCGGCTTCTCAACATAGGACAGCCGGTGCCCGTCGGTCGCCACCATGGCCAGCGACTCCGCCTTGATCACCAGCAGAGCCCCGTTCAGCGTATACCGCGACTCCTCGTTGGAGATGGCGAAAACGGTGCGCGTAATCAGCGTCTTCAGCGCCAGGGTTGAGATGCTCGTCGCCGTCACGGCAGGAAACTCGGGCACCTGCGGATAGTTGGCCCGCGCCATGCCCACCATCTTGGTGTTGGAGCGGCCAGAGCGGATCTGCACCCAGTGGTTTTCCAGCAGCTTGATGGAAATGTCGCCCTCGGGCAGCAGCTTGATGTAGTCGTACAGCTTGCGCGCTGGAATCGTGCACGAGCCGGCCTTCTTAACCTTCACCTCGGCGCTGGTCCGGATCGCCTGGTCGAGGTCCGTTGCGGTAATGTTCAACCGCTCGCCCTCCGCCTCGATCAGAAAGTTGGACAGAATGGGAATGGTGGTCTTGCGCTCCACCACACTCTGCGTCGCGGTGAGTTCCTTCACCAACTCCTGGCGGCTTACGGTAATCTCCATCGCTGACCCCTGCGCGGCCGGCTTTTCCACATCAGTTTCCACGATCGGCATAGCCCCACCCTCGCTCTAGAAGCACATTCCTGCGCTGGCCACACTCTACAACACCACTGCGGTCCGGCGGAAGTGCTGGTCTTTTCTTCTCTTACGATTGTATTCATCTTCCACTTCCCGATGTGGGTGGAAAAAGAGGACACATTTCTGGATTCCCCACCTCCATTGCGTTCACCCCTCCGCCCGCGCCGCTCAGCTTCCATCTGTCTTGGGCAACTTGTACCGCCAAAGGCAGGCTCGATATCCCTCCTGTGCCCGGCGACGAAGGGTAGGAAAAAGAGTGGGAATATAAAAGAAAAGACAGTAGTACCCGTAGTTCAGGCAGGAAAAGTGGAAATCCTTCCGAAGAGATTGATCCGCAGCAACTTGACAGTCCGCCGGGTTTTCCAAATCCAGCCTGTGCAATTCAGGAGTTTTGGAAATCAAGCTTCACTGAGCGCTAACCATACCCCTATTTCCCACGTCTCCCACAGGCAGCTTCAAATGCCCTGTGCAAAGCCCATAGCTTATGTGAAAAGTGCGTCCATCACCGCATGGGACAAGGTTTACGCCAATCCAGGTCCTCCACAGGGATGAGCCTTCTACATCTTCCACAGAACTGCGCATGAGGGAGGAAACCCTCGTTCGGACAGATCGATTCCCGTCCCTAAAAGTTGCCTCAACGGGTTCCCATTCCAGTACGGAATCCAAGTAGTTGTTCTCGAGGACACCGGGAAAATATTCGTTTCGGTCCTAGACTTGGTTGCAGGAAGGAGCTTCGACCATGGCCATCAATGTGGATCGTCTGGAAGATCAGCTCCTGCAGATGTCCGCCGCAGGTGCGCCGGGAAGGGAGTTTTGCGACGCGATCTCCGAGTTGGCGGGAACGGGCCGCTTTGCGCAGTTGCGTGATGTACTCCCAGGCATTGTGTATGACGAGCTTTGGGTGCGTTACCAGCATGACCCTGCGGGATTTGTCGCCGACTGGCGGATGCTGGCGCACGAGATGCGCCAGGGCTTCATCCAGCACGCCCGCCAGCGCCTCACCTCTCTGACGCGGCTGCAGCAAGCCGGCAATAGTGCCTCCACTCCGGCATGGCAGGAGATCCAGCGCGCCCTGGATGGCCAGCAGAACGACCTGCTGCGCGCCGCCTTTGCCATGGAATTACTGCAACTGGTGGAACCCGCCGTCTTGCGCGCCACCTACCTCCGCGAGTGCGTTGTGGCCGCGCCCAGTTCAGAGGAGGCCGACCGCTATCTCGACGAGGCCACCCGTTGCTACTTCTTTGGCCTCTTTACGGCCTGCGCCGTCATGTGCCGTTCCGTGCTTGAAGAGGCCATCAAGCAAAAGCTGCCGAGCGCGCTTGGCCGGTTGGTTCGCACCCGCTACCGCAACGCCGCCACCCTGGGCAACCTGCTCCATGAGGTCAACAACAATCTCCAACTCACGGGCATCGACGCAGACTTTCCCCGTGTTGCCAACCAGGTAAACGACACCGGCAAGAAGGCTGTGCACCAAGCCCTGCTCTCTGAGGATGAGGCGCGGCTATGCCTGCAAAACGCGCGCCAGGCTCTGCAACTGCTGTTGGGCCGTTGAGTCCATCCCGCGCCGCCTGCCTCACACAGGCCGGAATGCGCCTTCTATACTGGACTTTCCATGTCCTACGCCGCGGCTGTCGATCAACTCAATGCCATGGTCCCCGAGCTTTACGAACGCTCCGGCCAGCCACGGCGCAAATTCTCGCTCGACGAGATTCGCATCCTGTTGTCTGCGCTCGGCGACCCGCACCGCCGCTTTCCCTCCGTGCTCATAGCCGGAACCAACGGCAAAGGCTCCACGGCAGCCACGCTGGCCTCGATCCTCACCGCCTCCCGGATCCGCACTGGCCTCTACACCTCGCCCCATCTGGCGCGCCCCAACGAACGCATGCGCCTGAACCGGGTCGAGATTGCCGACGATGCCTTTGCCGATCTCTACTTTCGCGTCCACGATGCCGCCCAGCAACTGGTGCTCGATGGCCGTCTTTCGCAGCTCCCCAGCTACTTCGAGATCCTCACCGCGCAGGCCTTGCTGTACTTTGCGCAGGCGCGCGTCGACATCGCGGTCCTCGAAGTGGGCATGGGCGGACGCCTGGACGCCACCAACATCGTCGACCCTCTAATCTCCGTCATTACTGACATTTCTCTCGACCACACCGAATGGCTGGGCTCGACCATCACTGCCATCACCCACGAAAAAGCCGGCATTCTGCGCCGAAAAGGAACCCTGATTACCCTCCCGCAGCACCCTGAAGCCAACCAGGTTCTCGGCGAAGTTGCAGCCCGGTTGGCAGTGCGCGGAGTCAGCGCCGTGCCCTATATGCCGCCCCTCGGCGCCGGCACGGTCGGCCCCTATTGCGTTAACGCTCTCAGCGCCGCCATTCGAGTGGATTCGCCCCTTTCCGGCGCCCATCAGCATCGCAACGTGGCCCTGGCCATCGCCGCGGCGGTCGAGTTAGCTGCCAACCATGGCTTTACCATCAGACCGGCGGCCATCGCCGAAGGCATTCGCAAGACCAGTTGGCCAGCCCGCCTGGAGCGCATCCAGACAGACGGCGTCGAGTGGATTCTGGACGTGGCCCACAATCCCGCCGGAGCCTGGGCCCTCCGCGCCGGTCTGAACGCTGTTTTAGCGGAGGGTCGCAAGCCCCGTACCCTCATCTTCAGTTGTCTGCGCGACAAACCGGTGGCCGAGATGGCGCAGATCCTGTTTCCGCTCTTTGAACAGGTGATTATCGCGCCCATCCATACCTCCCGCGCCGCCGCACAGGACGATCTCCTGGCCGCCGCCGCCGCTACAGGCACGCCGGCGGTTGCCGCCCAATCGGTCAGCGAGGCCCTGCAACTGGCCCGGCGCCCTGTTGCCGGGTGCGCGGACGGCGGCGTCATCGTGGTCTCCGGATCGGTCTACCTGGTGGGCGAAGCGCGCACCTTGTTGCTGGCGGAATGTGGGGTAGAATCGTGAGCCGGCGCCCAAATCCGTTGCCGAGGGTCTACCGCTGGCGCACCAACCTGATCCACATCCCGCTGATGACACTGGCAACAGCCGTCTGCGGTTCGCTTTCGTTGCTCCTGTCCTTCGTAGACAAGCACGGCCGCGCACAGTACCGCATCGCCCACGTCTGGGCGCGGCTGCTGGTGTTCCTCTCCGGCTGCTCGCTTACCGTTCGCGGGGCAGAGAACCTGCGCAAGTATCCGGTGGGCGTCTACGCCTCCAACCACACCTCGTACATGGATACGCCGGTCGTCTTTGCCGCGCTGCCGTTCCAGTTTCGTATTCTCGCCAAGAAGGAATTGTGGCCTATCGCGTTCATAGGATGGTACTTAGACAGTTCTGGCCAGATTCCAATCGATACCCGAAACCCGCGCGCCACGCTCCACAGCCTGGCTGTCGGCGTCAAGGCTCTGCGCTCCGGAATGCCTCTGTTTGTCTTCCCGGAGGGTGGCCGGACGCCCACCGGCGAACTGCAGAACTTCCTCTCCGGCGCAGCTTACCTCGCCATTCGCGCCCAGGTGCCGCTGGTGCCCATCGCGCTCACCGGGGTCTACGATCTCCTGCCCATCCACACCCGCTACTTGTATCCCGGAGAGCTGACTGCTACCGCTGGTCAGCCGATCGATACCACCGGAATGACCCCACGCCAGACCGACGAGCTGACGGAGCGCCTGCGGACAGCGATCGCGGAGCTGCGCGGCGATCCCGGCACGGCTAGGGCTGAGACTCCGGAAAATGCTCTAGCGTAAGGACTTATCGCGTCAAGGCTCCTGCATTCCAGCTCTTCACTCCCCGCGTTTTGCTGGTTCACCGCAACCTGGATTCTTGCGCTTTTGTCCTCGACCCATGAAAATGCTGGCGGGGACATGCGAATGATTATTGAACTGCGCACCTATAAAACCAAACCAGGCCATCGCGTTGAGTTCCTTGAGGTTTTCCGCGCCAAATCCACTGCGGCCCACGCGGAGATCGGGATGAAGATACTGGGTCCGCTGCTTTCCATCGAAGATCCCGACGCTTTCTTCTTCATGCGCGGCTTTCCCGACCTCGCCTCGCGCGAACCCATGAAGGCAAAGTTCTATGAAGGGGAACTCTGGAAGACCGAGCTCGAAAGCCTCTTGATGTCCATGCTGGAAAAGTGGGACGTGGTCCTTGTTGACGATCCTGATGGCCTGGTTCGCTGGTAGCCGGTCTGGACCTATCGCGGCAATCCCGCGCGGGCTTACACTATTGGTTCCATGTGCGTCCACGTCGCCATCCCCGAGCCCACCAGCAGCGATCCGGCCTACAACCAGCGCTCCCTGCCGCCCTATCTTTCCGCCCTCCGCTCCGCCGGAGCAACGCCCATCATCGTGCCCTTGCATGAGCGGCAAGATCGCGTAGCAACGCTCCTGGCGGGAGTGCAGGGAATCCTGCTCCCAGGCAGCTGGTACGATGTCGACCCACAAAGATTTGGCGAAGATCCGATCCCCGAGTGCGGCGAGGCGGATGCCGCCCGCACCGCCGTCGACGAGCTCCTCTTGCAGGACGCCTTCAACCTCCACAAGCCCATCCTCGCCATCTGCCACGGCGCCCAGACCCTGAATGTGTGGCGCAACGGCTCGCTTGTCCAGGACCTGAAGACCTCAGTGAATCACAGCCCCGGCCGTGAGGTGGTCGAGGCGCACCCGGTCAGGATTGCTCCCGGATCGAGACTGGCCTCGCTGCTTCCGCGCGGTGAGCAGGCCGAGCCCCAGGTGAACTCCAGTCATCATCAGGCCATTCGAGCGGCCGGCGACAACCTGCTGGTGAGCGCAATCTCTTCGCACGACGCAGTCATCGAAGCCGTCGAGCTGGACGCGCCCGGCCACTTCGTCCTGGCAGTGCAGTGGCATCCCGAGCGAACCTATACGCAGAGCGCATTTTCCCGCGCCCTCTTTGCCGCCTTTGTGCAGGCTGCGGTGGCCTGGGAGCCGCGCCGGATTGAAGACTCGGGCGCCCCCGCGTGAGCCCCGTCGTGAGCATGGCCGGAAACAAGGCTTCCTCTATGAATGAAGCCTCCCAGTCCGTCCCTTTGCGGCTCAATGGCCTTTTGACCGAGGCTGGTCTGGAGGCGGTGGACTCTGTCCTTGCCGGCGGCTTCGAAGCGTATCTTTCGCTCCTTCTTCGCTGGAATGCCCGCGTCAATCTGACGGCGGTCCGGGATGAAGGCGGCATTCTGTCCCGCCATTTTGTCGAATCCATCGCCTGCGCCCGCGCCCTTCCCGCCGGGATCGCCACACTGCTCGATTTTGGCTCCGGCGCCGGATTTCCCGGAATTCCCATCGCCCTTTGCCGCCCGGAGATCGCCGTAACCCTCGCCGAGTCGCAGGGCAAGAAGGCTGCCTTTCTGCACGAGGCTGTTCGCACCCTCGGAATCTCGGCCAGAGTCCATTCCGCCCGTGGAGAGTCGCTGCTGGAGCAATTCGATTGCGTCACCCTTCGCGCCGTTGATCGCATGCCCCAAGCGGTTAAAGCCGCATCCCGCCTGGCTACTCCCGGAGGCTGGCTCGCGCTCATGACCACCGGTGAGGAACTCGCCGCGCTCCAGGCCGGAGCTGGCCCCGCCTGGGTCTGGTTGAAAGCGGTTCCACTGCCGGGGAGCGCAGAGCGCATGCTTTCACTCGGGGAGCGAAGGATCAGTTCGCCAGCTTGATGACTGCGAGTTTACGGACTGCCGCCAGGTCTTTCGTTCCCTTCACCAGGAGCCGCACGCCGGTTCCCTCTGCGTATCGTGTGGCCTCGTCGAGGAGTTTGAGTACGCCTTTGGAAAGATCGCTCTGCCGAGCCGCCGCCATTGCCCTGTCACCAAGGGCGAATGCCACACGGAAGCAGCCATCGCAGGGACTGAGATAGACGATGGTTCGCTTCTTCAATTTGAGACGCAGAGACCAGCCGTACTTGGGTGAGACTGACTTCCATTCCTGATCGGCGACGCCTTGCTCCATCAGCCAGTCCACCAGTTGCTTCCAAACCTCAGCGGTGGTTCCCAGCGCCGCAGAGAGTTGCTCCGCCGTGGGCTCGACAGCCTTGTTGAGAAATGCGTTCGGAATGTCCACATTTTTCCTTCCTGCGCAGGAATGCGCTGCTTGTTGCATTGACGCCAAGCGGCGGCAAAAGAGGCCCCGTCGGCGTTGGGGCCGGTTTTCAGTGAAAACCGGCGGATTGCTGAGGGGCCTGGGACCTGCCGCCAGTACCGGTTGAAGCCGAGAGGAATTGTATCGCGGCCCCTGCATTTGCGCAGTGATTCATGGAGGAGCAATGCAATGAGAAGAGGCGGGTTTATTGGTCCGCCGCGGCGATGTGGAGTTCCCCCTTGTTCCACGTGGAACATCTCGGGAACCTGGCCCAAAATGGAAAATGTTCCACGTGGAACAGGAACCCGCCAGTCTCAAATCGGGCGCGGACCCAATGTGCAACAGATTGCAACAGCCCAGCAAAAAAGGGCCCAGCCCTCCCCAAAACACGAAAGTTTTCCACCGTTCGCCCGTTTTTCCCTCCCTCCAACCTTCAATCCGCCCTCCACGCCCAAGCCCTTCCCCCTCAATCGCTTCCCCCCTTCCCGCCACCCCCGCCCCAAAACTCTTTCCACAGCTCCGCCCCCGTTCTCCACAATGCAACTCCTTACCCTCAATCCTCCCTTCCCTTTACTCTTGATTCCCATGGGCAAGATTCTCGGCGTTGTCAACCAAAAGGGCGGGGTTGGCAAAACCACAACTGCCATCAACCTCGCCGCCTGCCTCGCTCTGGAAGGTCTCAAGATCCTCCTCGTCGACTGCGACCCCCAGGCCAACGCCTCTTCCGGCCTGGGACTGCAGCGCGACGACAACCGCCATTCCATCTACGACGTCCTCATGGGCGACTCCCCGGCCGAGCTGGTCATCCTCCCCACCGAGATTGGCCTGCTCTGGCTCCTGCCCAGCTCCAAGAACCTCACCGGCGCCAACATCGAACTCGCCGCCGCCAGCGACCGCGCCCTCCGCCTGCGCCACGCCCTCGCTCCCATTCAGGGCAGCTTCGACCTGGTCATCCTCGACTGCCCACCGGCCCTCGACCTGCTCACCCTCAACGTCCTGGTCGCCGCCGACACCCTCATCGTTCCCATGCAAGCCGAGTACTTCGCCCTCGAAGGCATTACCGAGCTGATCTCCACCCTCGAGCGCGTTCGCGCCGCCTTCAATCCAACGGTCACCATCGAAGGCGTGCTCCTCACCATGTACGACGACCGCACCAACCTAGCCCAGCAGGTCACCGAGACGCTCCGCGAGTACTTCCGCGACCGCCTCTTCTCCACCGTGATTCCCCGCAACATACGGCTGGCCGAAGCCCCCAGCCACGGCAAGCCCGTCGCCCTCTACGATCCCCGCTCCCGTGGAACCGAGGCCTACTTCGAACTGGCCGGCGAGTTTCTTGCCCGCAATCACATCGAAAGCCCCCGCAGCGCGGAGCGCAGAGCCGCCGCATCGGCCTCGCCACCCGTCCCGACACGTACCAAGGCCCGGTTCTGGCCATACTCCTGACGGCCGGCCCAGACCGCCGTCCGGACCCTGGCCTGCACCCCGTCTCCAGAAGCCCAGCAGAAGCAAATTGGAAAGCCCCGGCACCTTTCGCCGGATTCGAGGATTTTTCAACCATGACCATCGCTCCGATCGACCCCAAACGCCGCGCCCTTGGCAAAGGCCTGGATTCTCTTCTTCCGCGTGTGCCAGTTCCCGCTGCCGTTGCCGCCGCCGATACAGAAGGCGGCAAGCCCCGCGAGATTCCCCTCGATCAGATCGATCGCAATCCCTTCCAGACCCGTTCCCACGTGAACGAGGAGCAGTTGGCTGAGCTGGCCGCCTCTATCGTTTCCAACGGCGTGGTCCAGCCCGTGCTGGTGCGGCCGCTGGCCAGCGGTCGCTTCCAGCTCATTGTCGGCGAACGCCGCTGGCTGGCCTCCCAGCTTGCCGGCATGGCCACCATCCCCGCCATCCTCCGACAGGTTTCCGACGAGCAGGCGATGGAAATCACCATCGTCGAAAACCTCCAGCGAACCGACCTCAACCCCATGGAGCAGGCCCGCGCCTTCGAGCGCCTCTCCCGCGAGTTCCACATGACCCAGGAGCAGATGGCCCAGCGCACCGGCAAGGATCGCGCCACGGTGGCCAATTTCCTCCGCCTCCTGCGTCTCCCGGCCACCGTGCAGGCCCTCGTCGAATCCGGCGAACTCAGCTTCGGTCACGCTCGCACCCTTGTGGTCTTCGAACACGCGGAAGAGATGGAAAAGGTCGCCCAGCACATAGTCAGTCTTTCGCTTTCCGTTCGCCAAACCGAAACCTACGTCCAGCGCCTCCTGCACCCCGAAAAGGCTGCCAAAAAGGACCCCAAGCCCGAGCCCCCCATCGACCCCAACGTCCGCGAAGTCCAGGACCGGTTGCAGCGCGCCCTCGGCCTCAAGGTCCAAATCGAAGACCACAACGGCCGCGGCCGCGTCATCATCGAATACGCCCGCCTGGAAGACTTCGACACTTTGCTGGAGCAACTGGCAGGGGATTGAGACGGCGGGCAACGCGATTGGCTCACAGCCGGCTGTCGAGTGTACCCTGACCCGATGAGACATTTCGGGATCAGGCACTGGAGCATCCTGCCGTTGCTCCTGGGCGCCTCGATTGCAGCGGCAAACCCAGTCTCACGCGCCATATTCTCAGTCAGCCCCGCCCAGCCGCTGATGGACGACCGGCTCGCCATCTCTATCTCCGGGCTACCGCCGAACCGGCTGATTACTGTCAAAGCCAGGTCCAGAGCGCAGGACCAACTCTGGTGGCGCAGTGAGGCTGCCTTCAACTCCGGACGCCAAGGCACAATCGACCTCCGAACTCAAGCTCCGGTCTCCGGTACCTACCAGGGCGTAGACGGAATGGGGCTCTTCTGGTCAATGAAGCCCGACGCGGACACCAGGAGCGGAGATCACGGGTTCTTCGCAGTCACTGACTGGTTCCAGCCCATCGTTACCGAAATTGAGGCCACGGATGCAGGCCAGGCGCTCGGGTCGGCAGCGATCGAGCGCCGCTTTGCCAGGCCGGGAATGCACTGCACCGCAATTGCAGAGGATGGCATTGCCGGCGTCTTGTGTGATCCAGGAGATGGCCACCGGCATCCGGGCGTCATGGTTCTCGGCGGCTCCGAAGGCGGACTTGGCCTGCCCGATACCTCCCTGCTTTTGACCTCCCACGGTTTTACCACCTTGTCGCTCGCTTATTTCGGCGCCAACGGTCTTCCGGCCACGCTCCAGAACATCCCGATGGAGTACTTCGGGAGGGCGCTTGAATGGATGCGCGCACGTCCCGAAACAGATCCCGGCTTTGTGGGAGTCCTGGGCGCATCCCGGGGTGCGGAGGCGGCCCTGCAGTTCGCCGCGGCTTATCCTCAGGTGGCTGCCGTTGTCGCACGATCTCCAAGCTATGTTCGATGGGAAGGCGCCACAGCGAATCAACTTCCTGGAGGCCCGGCATGGACCTGGCGAGCGAAACCGCTCGCCTACGTTCCCATTCGCATCCCGGTGTGGTTTGCGGCGCAATATGTGTGGGATTCCATCGTGCGAGATCCAATACCATTTACACCGCTCTTCCTCCGCAACCTGGAAATCTTCGGCGATACGGCCAGTGCCGAAATTCCGGTCGAAGACATTCACGGGCCCGTGTTGCTGCTATCCGGAAAGGACGATCTCAAGTGGCCGTCATCCCTGATGGCCACGCGCCTCATGGAAAGACTCCGGCGGCGCGGCCACCCCTACGCAGATCAGCACCTGTCCTACGATGGGGCCGGTCATTGGATTCCGTGCGAGTATCTCCCCACGGCAGGGTCCAGGCACGGGATGATCGGTGGCACTCCCGAAGGCACGGCCTGGGCGCAGGCAGATAGTTGGCCGAAGATTCTGCACTTCCTTATCCAGGCCTCGGAGCAGATAAAAAACCGTCCATGATCGAGACACCGCAAACTCTGATAATCTGATTCTATGAGAGAGAAGGCCATCAGCGTGACCGAGGCGGCGCGCAACTTTGCCGACTGCGTCAACCGCGCTCACTACCAGGGCATGACCTTTGTCTTACACAAGAATGGCGTCCCCGTGGCGCGGATTGCACCGGAAGAACGGAAGCCCAGCACAGGGCGGGAGCTGGCCGCGGCCCTCCGCGAGGCGCTCAAAGACGTTCATCTCGGCGAGAAAGAAGCCACGGCCTGGCTGCACGACCTTGAAGTAGCTCGCAGAACCTTGCCTCTGCCGGTGCACAAATGGCAATCCTGATCGATGCCGATGTCATAATTCAGGCCGAACGGGGCCTCTTTGACCTGGATGGCTGGCTCGTCTCCCATGCGCAAGAAGAGTTCAAGGTCGCGGCCATTACTGTAGCCGAACTTTGGCATGGCGCAGAGCGCGCAACCGGCGTTCATCGGGCCACGCGGCGGCTGTTTCTTCAGCAGATCTTTGCCACGTTCGACTTCGTGCCCTATACCGAGCAGACGGGCTTGGAACACGCGCGCCTTTGGGCCGAGCTTGAGTCCAGCGGACAATCGATCGGTTCAAACGATCTGATTCTCGCAGCGACGGCAATGCAAACGGGGAGTGCCGTGGCCACCTTCAACAAGCGCCGATTTGCCGTCGTGAAGGGTCTGAACGTCATCGAACCCGAGTAACCACGCAATTTCCGCCGAAGCATCTCAGGCTGCATGCTTCGCAGCCCACCGGCCGCACTCGCCCTTAGGGCCGCACTCGCCAAAAACCACCGCCTGACTGCCCTACAACAACTTCGCGGCATCGGCACCGGTCTGTTCAACAGCAACCAATGGACTGGTCGCGGGGACTATGAGCTGAACGAAAAATTGCATGCGTTTGCGCCCTCCTCGCGGTTTACCGGCACTCTGAGGGGCAAGGTGACGTTCGGCGCCGCCGTCGAGCGCGCCCAAGGCGACGAGCCTCGCCCCAGCAAAGTAAAATGCTCCTTCTCGAAGATTGAAGGAGCTTCCATGAACCTGTCTTTTTCGCAATCCTGCCGCTGGTTCTCCGCGCTGGCGCTTCTGCTTGCCACCATCCCCAGCCTCCATGCCCAGCAAACCTCAACAACCGCGGAACGCTGGACCGAGGCCCAGGCCAATGCCTGGTACGCTCAGCAGCCCTGGCCCGTGGGTGCCGATTTTCTGCCCTCCACCGCCATCAACGAGCTCGAAATGTGGCAGGCCGACACCTTCGACCCCGCCACCATCGACCGCGAGCTGGGCTGGGCCGAGGCCATCGGCATGAACACCATGCGCGTCTTCCTCCACAACCTGCTCTGGGAGCAGGACCCCAAAGGTTTCGAGCACCGCATCGACGCTTTCCTCGCCATCGCCGCCCGCCATCACATCTGCCCCGTTTTCGTCCTCTTTGACTCCTGCTGGGAACCAAACCCCAAGCTTGGCCCCCAGCATCCGCCTATCCCCGGCGTCCACAACTCCGGCTGGGTGCAGGCCCCCGGCACTGAGGTCCTCTCCGATCCCGCGCAATATCCGCATCTCGAAAGTTACGTCAAGGGCGTCGTGGGCGCCTTCGCCAACGATCCCCGCATCCTCGCCTGGGACCTCTGGAACGAGCCCGACAACGGCAGCGACAGCTCCTACGCCCGCGGCGATCCCAAGAACAAGAATCAGATCATCCTTGGTCTCTTGCCCCAGGTCTATGCCTGGTCCCGCGCCGCCCACCCCACCCAGCCCCTCACCAGTGGCCTCTGGCACGGCGACTGGACTTCTCTCGCTACCATGCCTCCGCTCGCCCGCATCCAGGTCGAGCAGTCTGACGTCATCAGCTTCCACGACTACGGCTGGCCCGAAACCTTTGAGCACCACGTCAAGCTCCTCCAGCAGTTCCATCGCCCCATCATCTGCACCGAATACATGGCCCGCAACATCGGCAGCACCTTCGACACCATCCTCCCCATCGCCCGCCAATATCGCGTCGGCGCCATCAACTGGGGCCTGGTCGCCGGCAAAAGCCAAACCTGGATCCCCTGGGACTCCTGGCAGCGTCCCTACGTCTCCGACCAGCCCGCCGTTTGGCAGCACGACGTCTTCCACCCCGACGGCACCCCCTACCGCCAGCGCGAGGTAGAGATTATCCGCACTCTGACCAGCGGAAAGTAGAGCAAAAGCGATGCCGTCTCCCTGTGAGGTGCTCCTGTGAATCGGCGATCTTTCCTGCATCGGGCTGCGGTGTTCACTGCTCCACTGGCGACCGTCCCTGGAGCAGTGGCCCTGGCTGTCCATGCTCCGGCGAGCGAAGACTCAAACAGCAATCCGCAATCGGAAACCCTGCGCCGCATTCAAAAAGCCACGGCGGCGGCCATGGCCATGCAGCGCCGCGACTGGGAGCAGGGCATTCTGGCCCAGGCGATGCTCGAAGCCAATCAACGCGAGCAGGTCATTCTGCTCACCAAGGCGGCCATTCTCCAGCGGACCACGGACGGGCGGCTTGGCGTGGTGGTCTCTGGCGGTCCAACCGACCCTGCCATGGGCGGTCCAGCCTACGCGAAAGCGGCTGAGTGGACCGGGGACCCGCAAATCCGGGACGCTGTGGACGGTCTGCTCACCTGGATCAGGATCAAGGCCCCGCGCAGCGCGGACGGCATTCTCTACCACGTCTTCGACGCGCCCGAAATGTGGTCGGACGGCCTCAACGGAGCGCCGCCTTTTCTGGCCGCGATGGGCTTCCATGACGAAGCGCTGGCCCAGATCAAGGGCTATCGGCAGCGGCTCTGGAACCCGGAAAAGAAACTGCTGGCCCACATCTGGGACGACGGGAAACGGCAATTCAAGGACGCCAACTTCTGGGGCGGCGGCAACGGCTGGGCCGCCGCAGGCCTCGCCCGTGTTATTGGCAGCCTGCCCCGCGACCGCCGCCACGACCGTGAGCACCTTGCGAGCTTTGCGAGAGAGATCGTGGACGGCTGCCTGGCCCATCAGCGGTCTGACGGCCTCTTTCACGACGTCGTGGACCAGCCCACAACCTTCGTCGAAACCAACCTCGCGCAAATGCTGGCCTTCGCCATCTATGAAGGAGTGGCAGCGGCGTGGCTTCCCGCCGCCTACCGCATCCACGGGGACACCATGCGTGCCGCTGCCCGCCAGAAGATGGACGCCTTCGGCTACGTGCAAGGCGCTTGCGGAGCGCCCGATTTCGATCGATCGGGAAACTCCACCGAGGCCCAGGCCTTCTGCATCATGATGGAAGCCGCCGGCGCCAGGCAGGCATCGGAATATCCCGCCTGAGGTCCGTTGACTTTTCGAGCGGGCTCTCACGGAAACGATCTCCTTCGATCATCGGAACGCGGGAGGCAGCTACGCGGGAGGCAGCGTTTGACGCTCGCCCGTGTGCCAGCTTGCATACGCCGCATCCAGCACCTGCTGGTTGTGCAAACCATCCGCGCCCGTCGCCCGGTATTCGCCCCGTCCTTGCACCCAGTCTGAGAAGGAGTCCAGCATCAGCGTGTAACAGTTGGCATTGGACACGGTCTTCCGTTCGGCAATCTTGCCCGCGTGCCAAAGCAGCACATCCACATCCGAGTCCACCGAGAGTCCGCTTTCGCTGGTGATCGCGCCCGTCTCCCCGGTCACTTCGATCTGCGAGCGGTAGGCGCCGCGTGTGCTCACCGTGACCGTGCCCACGGCGCTGCCGGTGAAATCCAAGCCGATTGCCGCGTAAGCCTCCAGGGGGGCCGACCGGCCATCGGCGCGCGCCAGCGTATTCACCGCGGCCACGCGGCTACCCAGCACAAAACGCAGTGCATCGATGCAATGGATGCCGACATCGCCGATCGGTCCTCCGCAAGCCAATGCCGGATCGTAGATCCACCGCCGCGGGCTGGCCTCCGCCGCGTAGCAGATTTGCGCGTGCGCCAACACCGGTTGGCCAATCCGTCCCTCCGCAATCCACTCCCGCATCACTTCAAGGCTGGTGTTGTAGCGCAGGTTCTGCGCCACGCCCAGGCACTGCACCGCGGCCTGGGCGGCAGCCAGCATCTGCTCCACTTCTTCGGCTCTCATCCCCAGCGGCTTCTCACATAAAACCGGCTTGCCGTGCGCCAGGGCCAGCAACACGTGAGGCAGGTGCAGCGCATCGGGCGAAGTCACGAAGACAGCATCCACCTCGGGCGAGGCGCACAACTCCTCCGCTGTCGCAAAAACGTGTTCGATGGAGTAGTCGCGTGCGTTTCCTGCCGTCTTGTGCAAATCGCGCCGCCACAATCCTGCCAGCACTGAAGCCCGCGCCCCTGGGAACGAGGGAATCAACCGCTTCTCACAATGATGACCAAAGCCCAGCAATCCGTAACGAATCATGCCCCATCTCCGATTCTGTGTTCACCGCTCTCGACAGCTTCCTCTGCAGTGCATCCGTGGCTCCTGATTCGCCCACCAGCGCTCTCGATGGTACCGTTGCGCTACCCCAAAAGTATCATTGACCGTACCAGGAGATTACCTTAGGTTACCGATGAGTGCAGGGTTTGGGTACCATCCTCAGCACAGCGAACAGAGAGAAGTTGCAAGGGCTGCCCCGAAGGATCGAATGGCCGCTATTCTCCGTTCCAAGGACAAGTGATGATTCTCCTTCCGATAATCCTCGCAATTGCAATTGTGGCAATGTACCTTGCCCGTTGGAGAGCTGGTGTGCGCCGCCGCAGTGCGCAATCGTGGGATTCGCTTCTGTCCCAACTGCGAACGGACTGGAGCGCCCGCGAGTTGAGCGATCACTTCCTGTCGAAAGAAGGGCTGAACGCCACGCCGCAAGAAACATGGCAGCGCATTCAAGGCCCTTATGGTCTCTGGGCGATGTACCAGAACGCCCGCGTGATGCTGGAAATGGCCGACTATGCAGCCCGAAACAGCGACTCGGTCGACCGCGAGCTTCTTGCGACCCTGCGCAGCGACGCCATGCAGATCCGCATTTCCGTTCTGATGACTCTTGCACGCTACGCCTGCAGCCAGGTCAACGAGGGCATCTGCATAAATGCGTTCCGCGCCGCGTCGATGTACACAGGAATGGCCGCACGGATGACGCAGCTCTTGCAGGTGAATGCCGCGGGCATGCTTCCCGAATTTGTAGCCGCGATGTAGTTAGCCCTCCCCCGCACGAAGAAAACCCCGGCCTTGGCCGGGGTTTTTCCTGCAGGAATCAGATTTACTTTCCAATGCAGAACGTCGAAAAAATCAAATTCAAAATATCGTCGGAAGTCGTCTGCCCGGTCAGCGAATCCAGTGCCCCGAGCCCCCGGTAGAGGTCCAGCAGAATCATCTCGTGAGGAATCCCGCCGGCGTTCGCCTGCGCAGCGTCGCACAGCGCCGCCAGTGCCGCCAAAATCGCCTGATGGTGCCGCAGGCTGGTCAACATCCCCGGCTCCGAGGCCGCTCCGCCCGTCGCCAGCGCCAGAATCCGTTCCCGCAGCGCCGCAATGCCTTCGCCAGTAAGCGCCGAAGTGCGCAGCGCCGAAACGCCAGCAACGCCGAAGCCAACCTCCGCAGCCGCCTGGCCCGCCTCCGCCAGATCGCTCTTGTTCACCGCCACCAGCGCGGGCCGGCCTTGCACCGCCTCCAGCAGCCGGTGCTCCTCCTCGTTCAGCGGCTGCGTGGCGTCCAGCACCACCAGCACCAGCGCCGCGTCTGCCAGCGCCTCGCGGCTGCGCGCAATCCCCATCTGCTCAGCCTCTTCGCGCCCCTCGCGCAGCCCCGCCGTATCCACCAGTTCCAGCGGAATCCCATCGAGCGAAATCCGTTCCGTCACCAGATCCCGCGTAGTCCCCGGCGTCGCCGTCACAATCGCCCGTTCCCGCTCCACCAGCCGGTTGAACAGCGAGCTCTTGCCCACATTTGGCCGCCCCACAATGGCCAGCGTCAGCCCGTCGTGCACAATCCGCCCGCGCCCAAACGAGGCCTCCAGCGCCGTCAGCGCCGGCGTCAGCTCCCCGATCCGCCGCGCAATCTCGCTCGCCGGCGTCACGTCCACATCGTCCTCGGCAAAGTCGATCCCCGCCTCCAGCAGCGCAATCAGCTCCACCAGCGCCTGCTTCACCGGCTGCACCCGCCGGCTCAGCGCTCCGCCCATCTGGCTCGCGGCCTGCCGCGCCTGCGTAAGCGTCTGCGCCTCAATCAGGTCGCGCACCGCCTCGGCCTGGGTCAAATCCAACCGCCCGGCCAGAAACGCCCGTTCGGTAAACTCGCCTGGCTCGGCCAGCCGCGCCCCCAGGTCAAGCGCCCGCCGCAGCAGCAACTCCAGCACCACCGGCGACCCGTGCGCCGCAATCTCCACCACGTCGTCGGCCGTATACGAGTTGGGCGCCGCAAACCACGTCACCAACGCCTCATCGATCCGCCCGGAACCGCCTCGCTCCGCCTCGTCGCCCACCCCATCCAGCACATCCGCCAGCCGTGCCCGTCCATGTTCCAGCGGCTGCCTCAGCCTCACCAGTTGCGCCGCGATCGCCCCCGCCTGCGGCCCGCTCAACCTCACGATGCCGATCCCACCCCGCCCCGCCGGCGTGGAGATCGCGGCGATGGTATCCGTTCCTGTCTCTGGGCCGCCCATAAGCTGCATTCAGTGTAGTGTCTGCAACGGCAAATTGAGCCGCCGTTGCCGTCCCTGCCGTCTGCAAATGGCTTTTGAACGCTGTGGAGAACGCTATAATTCACTAGGACGCGGCGCACGCAGTTTCCATGTCACCAAGGCTTTTTCCAGTGCCGCGCACTTCCATTTTTTAAGGTCTACTTCGCTTGAAACTTAAACCTGGACGCGGCCTGAGCGGTTCAAAGCCGAACGGCAAAGCAAAGGGATTCGTGGCTCTCGTGCTTGCCGCATTGCTTCTGTTCGCGGCGGCTGCATGGGCGCAGCAGCCCGAGCAGCCCGTCTGGCAGGGAGTGCTCCGCGACGTTGCCGGCGCCCCCATTCCCGCCGCCAAGGTTCGCCTCACCGCCAACGGCGCCACGGCTCAGGCCATCACCACCGCCGACGGCCATTTTCGCCTTGCCCCTCTGCCCGCCGGCCCATACCGCCTCACCGTTGAAGCCAACGGTCACAAGATCGAATATTCCCAGCCCATCGACCTGACGCCGACTCCGTCCCCGGTCTCCCTCACCCTCTCCGCCCGCGGCGAACTCACTGTAGCCATCCTCAAGGGGCAGGTCGCCACCGGCGGTGAGCAGCTCTCCAGCCAGGCCGTCAGTGAGCTCCCGCTCAACAAGCGCGACTTCTCCACCCTTCTGCTCCTGGCCGCCGGCACCATGACCGACGCCAACGGCGCCACCAACTTCACCCAGCAGTTCGCCATCAACGGCCAGCGTGGCGTCGAGGCTACCTTTGCAATGGACGGCGCCGACATCTCCGATCCGGAGATGGGCGGCTCCACCTTCTCCAACTTCAACGTGGATGCCGTCGAATCCATCGCATCCAGCTCCGGCTGGATGCCCGCCGAAATCGGCCGCGGCGCTGCTGGGTTCACCAATATCATCACCCGCTCCGGCGCCAGCGGATTCCACGGATCGGTCTTCGAGTTTGTCCGCAACTCCGCCTTCGACGCCCGCAACTACTTCGACCACGCCACGCCCGTCTATCCCGGCCGCATTCCGCCCTTCCGCCGCAACGAGTTCGGATTCACCAACGGCGGCCCGGTATTCATTCCCCACGCCTACGACGGCCGCAAGCGCACCTTCTATTTCACCCAGTACCAGGGCTTCCGCCAGGTCCTCGGAACCACCCAGGTCATGCCCCTGCCCACCGCTGCCGAGCGCTCCGGCCTCGACACCGTCACCTACCCCGACGGTTCCGTCGATACCCTCATGGTCCCCGTCGATCCCGGCATTGCCGCGGTCCTGGCCCGCTATCCGCTGCCCAACTATGCCGCCGGCTCCTATCAGGCCCACACCTACGCAACTCCTTCCAAGGTCGCCACCGACGCCGATCAGTTTTCGGTCCGCCTCGACCACAAGTTCTCGGCAAAAGGCCAGTTTTTCGCCCGTTTCAACTTCGACAACCTCACCGGTCCAACCACCAATCCCGATCAGACCGCCATCGATCCCGCCTTCGGCATCCAGTACATCGACCGCCAGCGCAACGTCGTCGGCACTTACACTCGCACCGTCTCCCCGCGCCTCATCCTCGAGTCCTCCATCAGCATCATCCGCTCCACGCCGGGCTTTCCCACCACCGACTACACCGACCCCGCGGTCAAATTCAACGACGGACTCTTTGAGGCATTCAACTCCGCCGCCGGCTCCGTCATGCAGGCCTATGGCAATCTCTTCCAGGGCCGCCAGAACGCCGCCTTCACCACTGCCCGCCACGCCTTCAAGGCCGGCGTCGAAGTCCGCCTCAATCGCGACACCTCCTACTTCGGCATCAGCCCCGACGGCGAGTACGACTTCGGCGGCGGAACCGCCTACGCCGCCGAATTCATTCCCTCGCAGAGCGGAGCGCACAACATCAACCCCGGCGATCCTCTGCCCGACACGCTTTCCAGCTTCCTCTCCGGCAGCCCCTTCGTCTACACCTTGGCCATCGCGCCGCCTTACTTCTCCAACGGCCCGCACATCGGCCCCGCGGCCATCAACCGCAACGACGTCAACGCCTATTTCCAGGACACATGGAAGGTCACGCCCCGCTTCACCCTCGACTACGGTCTCCGCTGGGAGCTCTACACGCCCATCTCCGAGCGCGCCCGCCGCACCTCCGGCTTCCTCACCGTGAACGGCACGCAGGAGTTTGTCATCAACCCCCAGCCGGGCTATAAAACAGACTGGAACGGCTGGGGACCGCGTCTGGAGGCGTCGTGGGAAGTTACACCCAAGTTATCGGCCCACGCCGGCGGCGGCGTCACAGTCATTCCCCCCAATATCTGGCAGGATAACTTCCTCACCGGGTCCACCCCCTTCGCGGTCTATCCACGCCTGCTCTCCGCGTCCAACGCCCCCATCCGCTATGGCTTCCAGATCACGCCTGACGAGCTTCCCAACACCTACACGCCGCAAGGCGTAAACGTCTTCGCGTCCGGCCGCACCGACACCGTTGCGCCCAACACGGTGATGGATGTCAACCGCTATGAACAGGACGTGGCCGCGCTCACCCCCAACGGGGTAGTCAGCGCGCTCAACCTCAGCGGCGTCGACCGCTCTTTCACGAACGGCACCCTCTACACCTGGACGGCAGGCCTGGAGCGCAAGCTCGGTAATCTCACCGCGGACGCCGGTTATGTCGGCACCGCCGGCGAAAAGCTTCCCCGCTATAGCTTTCCCAACGCCTATCCCGGCGCAAGCCCCGCATTCGCACCTGAAACTGACTTCGATAGCTCCGGCAACGTCATCGGCGGCTTCGGCGTAGAGAACGTCATTATGGCAACCGCCCACTCCACCTACCACGCCCTGCAAACCTCGCTCTCCGGATCCATGGGCCACGGCGGTCCCGGCATCCAGGCAAGTTATACGTGGGGTAAGTCCATCGACGACACCAGCCAGGTCATCGGCGGCACAGGTTCCACGGGAGCCGTAGCCTCGGGCTTTTCCCAGAACCCCTACAATACGCATCCTGAAAAAGGCCCATCGGCATTCGACGTTACCAACTCCTTCAACCTCAGCCTGGCCCAGGACCTGCATCTGGAAAGCGCGAACTTCCTGCGTCCCATCAGCAAGAAAGTCACCTACGGTTGGGAGCTTCTCAGCATCTCCAGCATCAGCTCCGGCTCGCCCTTCACGGTCTTCAGCGGCATCCAGCAAACCGGCGCCGGCTCCAACGGCGTCGATCGTCCCGACCAGATCGCCATCCCGCATCTCTCCACCGCGCGCCAGAACCGCGAGGACTACTTCGGCGAAGGCGCAAACAACGCCGCCGACTTCTTCTCCATCCCCATCCACGTCCCCGGCGGCACCGGGCCCAACCAGGGCGTCTTCGGCGCCCTCGGCCGCAACAGCTTCCGCGGCCCCGCCTACTACGACTACGACTTCGCCCTCATCAAAGACACGCCCTTCGGCCGCCGCAAGAGCGGAGCCGAGCGCGTCGACCTGCAATTCCGCTCCGAGTTCTTCAACCTCTTCAATATCGTCAACATGGGCCTGCCCGCCAACATCCTTTCCGGCTCCGGCTTCGGCGAAATCAGCAAAACCGCCGGCACGTCCCGCCAGATTCAGTTCTCCCTCAAGCTCATCTATTGATCGCGGCCCAACGAGCCCGTTTGTCGCTCCTCACGCCGCTTGGTATAAAGGGTGCGCCAAGCCGGGTAGCTTCCGCCGCGCCTGAATCCGAGGAAATCGCATGAAGATCAATCGATTTGCAAAAATGGGCCGCATCTTGCTCGCCAGCTTCCTCCTTGCCCTGTGCATCCACCCATCGCCGGCGCAGCAACCGGCCTCCCACACCCTCGACATGACCGTCGTCAAGCCTGAGACCGTCGGTTTTTCCTCCCCGCGTCTTGAAAACCTTCACGCGCTGATGCGGCAGGCCGTGGACCAGAAGCAGATCGCCGGCATCGTCACCATCCTCGCCCGCCACGGCAGGGTCGTCGATTACCGCACCTACGGCCAGCGCGACCTTGCCACCGCCTCGCCCATGACCAAAGACGTCATCTTTCGCGACTTCTCCATGACCAAGCCGGTCACCGGCGTGGCCATGATGATCCTCTACGAGCAGGGCAAGTGGCTTCCCTCCGACCCCATCGCCAAATTCATTCCCGAATTCGCGCACCTCAAGGTCTTCAAAGGCGTCGACGCGGACGGCAAGATGATCCTTGTCGATCCCGACCATCCGCCCACCATGCGCGAACTGATGACCCACACCGCCGGCTTCACCTACGGCGTCTTCGGCAATACGCCTGTGGATGCCATGTACCGCGAGCAGCACCTCTTTGCCTCCAGAAATCTCCAGGAGTTCATCGACAAGCTGGCCAAAATCCCGCTGCTCTATCAGCCCGGCAAAGGCTGGACCTACTCGATGTCCATGGATATCGAGGGCTACATCGTCGAAAAACTCAGCGGCCAGCCTCTCTCTGACTTCATGCGCGACCACATCTTTCAGCCGCTGGCCATGAAGGATGCCGGCTTCTTCGTCCCCGGGGACAAACGCAAGCGGTTCGCAACGCTCTACCGCACCGGTCCCAACGGCGAATTGCTCGCCGACCCCACCGGCGGCGGCTTGTCCGGCGACTACGCAGCCCAGCCCACCATGCCCTCCGGCGGCGGCGGCATGGTCTCCACCGCGGAGGACTATTATCGCTTTGGCCAGATGCTGGCCAACGGCGGCGAAGTGACCGGCAAGCGCATCCTGGCCCCGGCCACGGTCAAGCTGATGACCTCCAACCACGTGCCCTCAGAACTGCTTAACGGGCAATACAGCATCGGCCTCCAGGTCCTCCGTCCGGGCTTCGGCTACGGCTACAACTGCGCCGTCGTCTTCGACCCGCCGGAGGCCAATCTGCCCGAGGGCAAAGGCACCTTCTTCTGGGACGGGGCCGCCGGAACCTGGTTCTGGATCGATCCCACCAACGACGTCGTCTTCATCGGCATGATCCAGCGCATGCTCGGTCCGGCCAGCCCCAACCTCGAATACCAGAGCCGTTCCGTCGTCTACCAGGCCCTCGTCGACCCGGCGAAGTGAGCAGGGTGGGCGGCTTCGCCTGTTTTGAAAGCGCTGGGTGTTTGAAAGGGCTGGGTGCCCCAGGCCTCGTTTTTGAGACCTGGGAAACCAAAGAGGCCGATTTGCCTCTACCGATCCCACAAGCATCGTTTGGGAGACCACAAATTCAAACGCCCCCGCTTACTTCAGCAGGTCCAGCGCCATCGCCGTCATTGCCGTCACCCCGGTCGTAATTGCCGGCGCATACACCGGCGCAAACAGCGCTGAGTGCAAACTCGGCAGCGGCATGCCCGATTTGCGGCTCTCCGTCAGCTTGTCAGGATCGGCCGCGCCCAGCCAATACATCACCGCCGGAATCTGCCCATCGAGTGAGAACAGGCCCACATCTTCGCTTCCCATCACGGCGCGTGCCTCAACCACGCGGTCTTTGCCCAGCGCCGCCGCCGCGCTCGCTCGCAACCGCTCAGCCAGGGCAGGGTCACAGAAGGTAGCAGGCGTGCTTTCCGTGATAGTCACTGTCGGCATCCGGTCCGCCGGAATCCCGTACGCCTCCGCCAACCCATTCGCGGTGCGCCGCACCGCCGCCACAATCTGATCGCGCGCCGCGGGCGAGTACGTCCGCAGCGTCAGTCCCATCGTCACCTCGTCGGGAATGATGTTGTTCTTCGTTCCGCCGTGAATCGTCCCTACGGTAAGCACCGCCGGCTCCTGCGGATCGATCTGCCGGCTCACGATCGTCTGCGCCACCAGCACAAACTCCGCCGCCAGCACAATCGGATCCTTCCCCGCCTGCGGCGCCGACCCATGCCCGCCAATCCCGCGCATGGTCACGTTCAGCGTCGTGGCGCTGGCCAGCAGCGGCCCGCCCTTCACCGCAATCGTCCCCGCCGCCACATCGTTCGAATCATGCTCCGACACCACAAAGTCGGGCCTGCCGAAGCGCTCGTAAAGATGATCGGCCAGCATCGCCGCCGCGCCCTGGACCATCTCCTCGGCGGGCTGCCCGATCAGCACCAGCGTCCCGTGCCATTGCCCCTTGCGCGCCGCCAGTTCCCGCGCCGCTCCCAGCAGCACTGTCATGTGCAGGTCGTGGCCGCAGGCGTGCATCACCCCCACCTGCTGCCCCTGCGCGTTGGTGGTTTTTACCGTACTGGCGTAGTCCAGGCCGGTCTTCTCTTCGACAGGCAGGGCATCGAGCTCCGTGCGCAGCAGCAGCCGCGGACCGGGGCCATTCTCAAGCACCGCCACCACGCCAAAGGCCTGCGTGCCGTCCGCGTATTTGCCCACGTGCTCCGTCACCGTGTAGCCCAGCTTGCGCAGCTCCCCGGCCACAAACGCCGCCGTCTGCTCCTCGTGGCGCGAGAGCTCGGGATTGCGGTGCAGATGCTTGTACGTCTCCGTCAGCGCCGGCAACTGCCGCTCCACTGAGGCGCTCAGATCGGATGCAGCAGAGGGGTTTTGCGAAGCCAGGGGCATCGCGGCAGCGGCCACAGCGGCCACAGCAAAAACACGCAGGAACATGGGGAAAACCTCCGGGAAAAGGCGGCAGACCGTCTTCATGCGCCAGCCTACCACAAACAACCCGCCCCACGAATTCCAGGGAACCAGGCGTCCAAATCCTTCGTATTGCATTCCCATAGAAGTTGATGTAGACTATTCATATTGGTTGGCAATAGGAGCAAGAAGGAGAAAGCAATGGGTGAAAAAACCGATGTCTGGCAGGGAACTCTGGCGCTGATGGTCCTGCGCACCCTTGAAACTCTGGGCCCGCTACACGGCTACGGCCTGGCGCGCCGCATCGAACAGACCAGCGGTGACCTTTTGCAGTTAAACTACGGCACTCTCTACCCGGCGCTGCTCAAACTCGAGCAGGAAGGCTTCATCCGCTCCCGCTGGGGCCTCTCTGAAAACAACCGCCGCGCCAAATTCTACGAACTCACCAAGGCCGGCCATCGCCAGTTGCAGAAAGCCGCCGCTGAGTGGGAGCAAACCACCGAAATCCTCGCCCGCTTCCTCACCCCGGCCCACGAAGCCTAAGGAGCCACAATGCGCCAACTGCGAGCACTCGCCCTTCGTCTCCGCGGCCTGTTCCGCTCCCGCCGTGGCGACGCCGACTTCGCCGCCGAACTCGAAAGCCACGTAGCCATGCACACCGACGACGGCATCCGCGCCGGCCTCACTCCCCAGGAAGCCCGCCGCCAAGCCCTCATCCGTCTCGGCGGCGCGGAGCAAACTCGCCAGGTCCATCGCGAACGCCGCACGCTTCCCTGGCTTGAAGATCTGCTCAACGACCTGCGCTACGGCCTGCGCATGATGGTGCGCAACCCATCGTTCACGGCGGTTGCGGTGCTTACGCTGGCCATCGGCATCGGCGCAACCACTACCGCATTCACCTGGATCAACGGCGTCCTGCTGCAGCCCCTCGGCGGCGTCGCCGACCCAAGCCGCCTGGTCGTCCTTGAATCGGTCACGCCCAACGGTGAGTGGGTACCCAACTCCTACCCCGACTTCATCGACTTCCGCGACCGCCTGAAGCTCCTTGACGGCATCGCAGTCACGCGCCCCTCGGCCCTCAGCGTCGGCAGAGAAGATCATGCAGACCGCGTCTGGGGCGAACTCGTCAGCGGCAACTTCTTCGATGTGCTGGGCGTCAAGCCGGAGGTCGGCCGCCTCTTCCTGCCCGCTGAATTTGCCGACGCTCCCGGAAAGTTCCCCATCGTTGTCATCAGCGATCGCTACTGGCGTTCCCACTTTGCGGCTGACCCGTCCATCGTCGGCAAAACCATCCCCATCAACCAGCGCGAGCTTACCGTTGTAGGCGTGGCCGCGCCCTCGTTCCACGGGTCGCTCCCCGTCACCGCATTCGACCTTTGGATTCCCTACATGGAGCAGCCGACGCTCAATAGCGTGCAGGAATGGATGCTGCGCAACCGCCACAACCGCAACATGCTGGGCATCGCGCGCATGAAGCAGGGCGTCACAATCGACCAGGCGCGCGGAGAACTGAAGGCGCTCGCCGACCGCATGGCCATTGCCAACGCAGATGTCAGCGAAGGCATGAGCGCAACACTGCTGCCGTTGTGGAAGTCGCCGCACGGCCCGCAGGGCCTTCTCGTCGGCCCGCTCCGCATCTTGATGGGTGTCTGCATTCTGGTACTGCTCATCGTCTGCGCCAACGTGGCCAACCTGCTGCTTGCCCGGGCCACAGTGCGCGAGAAGGAATTCACCGCGCGCCTCGCGCTGGGTGCGGGCCGCGCCCGACTTGCCCGTCAGGTGCTGACTGAGAGCCTGTTGCTCACCGGCTCAGGCGCGGCGCTCGGACTCATCGTCACCCCGTGGATGAGCCATGCGCTCAAATATCTCATGCCGCCGGGCCCCATGCAGCAGTTGGTGGCCATGGACACGCGCCCCAATCTCTCCGTGCTCGGATTCGCAGCCGGAATCTGCATCTTTGCAGCATTGGCGGCCGGACTTGTTCCCGCATTGCAGGTGGGGCGGCTTAACCTGAGCGCCCGGCTCAACGCCGGCGGACGCAGCGGAACCGCGGGCCGCGGACGCAATCGCCTGCGTTCCGTTCTTGTCGGCTCTGAGGTTGCTCTTGCCTTGGTTACCCTCGTCGGTGCGGGCCTGTTCGCGCGCGGATTTCAGACCACGATGCGCATCGATCCCGGCTTCGATCCCAACCATGTGCTCCTGAGCCAGTTCTATCTCAACACCAACGGCTACAACCTTGCCCAGCGCAAGGAATTCTGCCGCCGTCTCGCCGAGCGCATGCAGTCCGCACCGGGAGTCACTGACGTCGCATACTCAGACGGTGTCCCACTCGGTTTCGAGCCAAGCTGGTGGGAGGAACTCAAGATCGAAGGCTATGCGCCCCGCCCCAACGAAAACATGAGCGTCTTCCGCAATGTGATTTCGCCTGGCTATCTCCCCCTGATGCATATTCCCATCGTCGAGGGCCGCAACTTCACCGAGCAGGACAACGAGGATGAAAAGTCGCCCGCCGTGATGATCGTGAACCAGGCCTTCGTCCGCCGCTTCTTGGCCGGCCGCGACCCCATAGGAACCCGCATTCACGGCTGGGGAAGCTGGTTTCGCGTCGTGGGTGTCGCCAAGGACTCCAAATACCACTACCTGGGCGAATCCACGCCGGCCTACTTTTACGTGCCCTTCCGCCAGATCTTCCGCGAAGACATGAATCTCGCCTTCTATGTGCGCACCAAAGGCGAGCCGGACAGCGTTCTCTCCACCCTCCGCGCCCAGGTGCGCGGCCTCGATCCCAACGTCACCGTCTTCGACGCGGCGCCGCTCAAGGAGTTCATCGGCGCGTCGCTCTATCCGCAAAAGGTTGCTGCAAGCCTCATGACCGTCCTGGGCTCCATCGCCCTGCTCCTGGCTGCCGTCGGGCTTTACAGTGTCATGGCCTACTCCGTGGCGCAGCGCACGCAGGAGATCGGCGTGCGCATGGCTCTCGGCGCGCAACCCGGTCACGTACTGCGCATGGTGATCGGACAGGGACTAGCCCTCACGGCAGGCGGCCTCATTGCCAGTGCTGTCCTGGCCATCGGACTGGCGCGCGCCGTCGCCAGCGTCTCCTTCACCAACTCCGCCATGGGATCGAGCGCCAAGCTCCTCGGCGCCGGCGCAAACAACCCGCTGATCTACCTTGCCGCCGCGGGATTCCTATGTGCAATCGCCACGCTTGCTTGCTGGTTGCCGGCCCGGCGCGCCGCTTCCATCGATCCCATGCAGGCTTTGCGAATGGAATAGGAGAGACTTTATGCGGAAGCTCAGAGCAATGGCCATGCGCCTTCGCGGCCTGTTTCGCTCCCGCCGTTCAGAAGCCGACTTCGCCGCCGAACTCGAAAGCTACGCGGCTCAAGCGCTCCGGGCGCAAGTGCTTGACTCCCTGACAAAAAACAAAAGGGGAGGAGCGCCTGGCTCTTCCCCTCTTGTCCGCAGTCCGGAATTCTACTTCTTAACAGGCGCGATCACGTCCTTGGCGGCCTTGGCCACGCGGAACTTGACCACCGTCTTGGCCTTGATCTTGATGGCCGCGCCGGTCTGCGGGTTGCGGCCGATGCGGGCCTTGCGCTCCGCCTTCACCAGGCGGCCAATGCCCGGGATCACAAAGACGCCGTTCTTCTTGGTTTCCTTGATGGCGGTCTCAGCCAGAAGGTCCAGGAAGGCTGCGACTTGCTTGTTGGTAAGTTCCAGCTTCTCGGCCAGGTGCCGCGTCAGAGCGGTCTTGGTCAGTCCAGTTGCCATGTGATGTTCTCCTTCTGGGCGAGCCCTCTGGGCCGCCGGTGTTGCCTGGGTTTCCGCCGCGATCTGCGTACCGCATGGAGGGAGTGCGACCGGGGCAACATTTGCACGTATCCCCTGTATTCATGCGGGTCCTTCAGAACCCCGTCGTTCGTTACAATGCGACTTCGAACCGGTTAAAGTCAATCGAAAAACCCCGATTTCCACAAGTTTCTTCAGATTTTCTCCTAATTTTCCCGATTTTTGCCTGAATTCACCCGGTTTCAGCGGTTTTAGGCCCTCGCCGTCAACCCAGTCTTGGATGCATCGGCTTCGGCCTGCACAGGTTGTGAAAGACGTTCTGGAACGATTTTGAGCCGGGGGAGGGTGATCTGCTGCGAAAGGAAAAGGAGGTGGTGCAGGAGATGCAGGTGGTGGGAGGACAGCGGCCGTTTCCGGGTGCAGCCCTTATCAGGACGCCTTGGAAAGACGGCGGGGAGGGTTCGTGCGATACCGCCCTTCGCCAGAAAAAAGGCGAAGGATGGGGCACCCAGTTCGGTGGGTGAGTTGGAAAACCGATGGCGAGGGCGCCCGCCAAGGAACTGTCCCATTTCTGGACACTATAATTAGCTGCGATGGCGGGTCGCTCAAATCTCGGTAAGGCGCTCGCACAAGGGCTTGCAACTCTCACGCCGTCTCAAGCCGATTTGGTCAGGGCCATAATCCAGCAGTTTCAACTTCCCCATGAATTCTCTCGTAAAGAGGACTCGGATTTTGTCACTCCCGCAGTCCTCGACATGTTAGGGGATGCGCTCCGTATCCACCATGCATTCAATCGGCAGGCACTGAGCAAAGACCGTTTTGAGTTTGCTTTGGAGAGATCGCTGAACCGCGCGGGAATTCAAGCTGAACTTGTTGAGAACAGGACAAATCGCGGTCACGATATAACAATCAAGGGGATTCCAGTCAGTCTCAAGACCCAAGCCGACGCAAGCATCCGTGTCGCGTCATTGCACATCAGCAAGTTTATGGAGCTTGGCAAAGGGCCATGGGAGTTGCCGCTTCTCCGCGATATGTTCCTGAAGCACATGGTTAGTTACGAGCGAATCTTCCAGTTCCGGTGCCTGTTGCCAGGACCGACATCGCATTTTTATGAGCTCGTAGAGATTCCGATGAAATTGCTATTGGAGGGCGCGGACGCGCAACTCGTTATCCAGACGCGAAGTCGGCAAACTCCACAGCCGGGCTACGGTAATGTCTACGATGCAGATGGCAGGTTGAAGTATGCCCTCTATTTCGACGGCGGCACAGAGAGGAAATTACAGATCAAAGCAATCAGGAAAGATCTGTGCGTCGTTCACGCTACTTGGAGATTCGAGTCAACACCCTTTGAGCAGTCTATTCCGAGCTAAATTCGCATATTCTTCACTAATCTCAATACCCGTGCATTGGCGTTCAAGGTCGTTGCACACGACACCAGTTGTGCCGGAGCCGAGAAATGGATCAAGCACCCTGTCGCCAACTCTTGATCCCGCCGCCACGCAAAGACTCACCAATGACCTTGGAAAGACGGCAAAATGCGAGCCTGCGTACGGCTCAGTGTTGATGTTCCACACGCTGCGGCGGTTCTTTCGCCTCTGCGTGTGGTCTTGTGCAGGTTCCTGAATTGACTCATGGTCATAGTAATATTTCTCTGACTTCGAGAAAAGGAAAACATATTCGTGCGAACGCGTCGGACGATCCTTTACGGATTCCGGCTGGCAGTTAGGTTTATTCCAGACCAAATCTGACCGCAGGTACCAGCCATCAGCTTGCAAAGCAAACGCGACTCGCCACGGCACCCCAATTAGGTCCTTTGGCTTGAGCCCGTTGGGTGTTGGCGCACGGTAGGACATTCCGCGGCCCTTGTTTTTTGCGTCGTCGTCTCGCCAAGTTCTTCCGCCGCTTGTATAGCTATCGCCAATGTTTAACCAGAGCGTCCCATCGACCGCTAAAGTTCGGCGAACCTCCCTAAAAACAGCGACAAGATTGGCGATGTACTCATTCACATCCATCTCCGCGCCGATCTGGCCCTGCACCCCGTAATCGCGGAGGCCCCAATACGGTGGAGAAGTGACAACAGTTTGGAACAAGCCTTCTGGAAAGCCAGCTAGAATACGGCTTGCGTCACCCACCAGGACCTCGCAGAGATTGCGGGGATTCTTCGAGCATTCAGGCTGGAGCTCGTCGTCAAATTCCGGAAATAACCGAAGAACCTTGCCCATGGCCATATTCTACTGTGCGGATGAATCTGCTCCGGAGCTTTTTATGTCGTTGCATCTGGAGAATTCCGATTCAGGAATGCTACCCTACCTCTTAGGCGGCGTCGCCATGTGCTTCAATAGGAGAGATGGCGATTCCCCGGAGAGCGACGGTGCGCGGGCGGTGGTTGGCGGCTCAGCGGAAGGTGCGCGAGCTGAAGATGGTGGGGCGCGCGCTGGCTTCTACTGCGCACCCGGTGCTGGCGCAGATTATCCCCATGCGGTTCTGCAACTTGAGCTGCGCCTACTGCAACGAATACGACAAGGTTTCAGAGCCGGTGCCGGTGGAGGAGATGTACCGGCGGATCGACCACCTGGGACGGCTGGGGACGGCCATGATCGGCATCTCGGGCGGGGAGCCGCTGACGCATCCGGGGCTGGACGACATTATCCGGCGGATGCGGCGGACAGGGGCGATTGCGGGGATGATCACCAACGGCTACCTGCTGAATGTGGAACGGATCGAGCGGCTGAACCGGGCAGGCCTGGACCACATGCAGATCTCGATCGACAACCTGGAGCCGGACGAGATTTCGAAGAAGAGCCTGAAGGTGCTGGATAAGAAGCTGCAGATGCTGGCCGAGTACGCCGAGTTTCACGTGAACATCAATTCGGTGGTGGGCGGAGGGTTCAAGAATCCCAACGACGCGATGGTGATCGGCAAGCGGGCGCTGGAATTGGGGTTTGAGTCGACGATCGGGATTATCCACGACGGGGACGGGCAACTGAAGCCGCTGAATGAAGATGAGGCCCGGGTCTACTTCGAGATGAACAACCGGAGGAAGACCAACTATTCGCGCTTCGACTACTTTCAGGAGGCGATTGCGAAGGGGGAGCCGAACGACTGGCGGTGCCGGGCGGGGTCGCGCTACCTGTATATCTGCGAGGATGGGCTGGTTCACTACTGCTCGCAGCAGCGGGGATATCCGGGCGTGCCGCTGGCCGAGTATACGACGGAGGACGTGAAGCGGGAGTTTTTGACGGCCAAGAGCTGCGCGCCCAACTGCACCATTGGCTGCGTACACAGGATCAGCCATATCGACCACTGGCGGGGGGCGCAGACGAGCACGGTTTCGCCGGGGGAACGCGGGGCGGAGGCTCCGGTGCTGGTGAATATTCAGATCGCGGATTGAGCGGGGCGGAATCGATCGCCAAATAGAGAACGGCGGCCGCCGCGGCGGACGCCGTTTTGTTTTGCAGGGTGGAGCGGCTACTTGTCGGCGGCCTTTTTGGCGGAGGCCGGTTTGGGAGCGGAGGCGGTGTCGGCGATGGCCTGGTCGATGAGCTGGTAAAGCTTGGTGCGGTCGACGACTTCGACGAAGGGAGCGCCTTTGGAGTTGGCGGTGACGACCCAGATGGTAGGGGTGTGCTCGATGCCGATGCGCTGGCCGAGCGCGTAGTCGGCTTTGACGTCGGCGGCAAGCTTGCCCTGCGGGTCGAGGGCGAAGGGCAGGTCGATGCCTTTGCTCCGGGCGAACTTTTCAGTGAAGTCGCGGAGGATTTCGGGGCTGGTGATGGAGGGCTGGTTGGCGAAGACGGCGTCGCGGTACTCGTCGCCGAGGGCCTTGCTCTTCAGGTCGAGCCAGCGGGCGTTGACGGCGGCGTTGAAGCTCCAGTTGTGGAAGGGGAGCGGGAAATCGTGGCGCGCCCAGGGAATCTTGTAGGTGGCGGCGGCTTCTTTGAGGAGGCGGTTGGCGTTGGCGCAGTCGGGGCACTCGAGGTCTTCGAATTCGACGATGGCTACGCGCGCGCCGGCGGGCGGACGGAGCGCGGAGGGGTCGTGGACCTGGGTTCCGCGGGATGGAGGGGCGAACTGGGCGTGGGCGGCGGCGGCCGAGGCGAAAAGCGCGGCGGAGGCAAGGGCCAGGAACAGGCCGGTGCGATTGGGGACGGGATGGGCGTGGCGAAAGAGACGAAACATGGCGATTGGACGGCTCCCTATGGGCAATTGTAACGGGAGAGAAGCGGGAGGGGGTTGGACTTATTGGCGGTCGCGGCGGCGGGCGGCGATCCAGCGGCGCCATTTGTAGTCGGCGAAGAGGGAGGCGGCGACAAGGAGGACGGCGAGGATGCCGAGGAGGATCTTCATGACGCTTTCAGGATCGCATGAGCTGGGGGTGGGGGAAAGGCGGTGGGGGATTCCCGGGCTTCAAAAACGGGACCTGGGCGAGGTGAGATGAGAAGAGAAGAGTATGAAGCGAGGCGGGTATTTCCCAGGTCTGATGGATTACCCTCGTAGCTGCGGGGCAGAAAGAGTTCAGGAAGCCTATTTTGCGTATTGTTTTGTCGAATATCGGGACGTTTGGGGACATCAATCCGCTGATCGCGATGGCGCTGGAGTTGAAGCGGCGAGGACACGCGCCGGTGATGGCGGTGCCGGCGGTGTTTGAGGAGAAGATTGTGCCGCTGGGCCTCGAGTTTCACGCGGTGCGGCCGGATATCGACCCCGAGAACACGATCCTGGTGGAGATGATCTACGACGTGAAGAAGGGCACGGAGCGGGGGCTGAGGGAGTTCCTGTTTCCGGTACTGCGCCAAACCTACGACGATCTGCTGGACGCCGCTACGCGGCCGGAGCGGGCCGACCTGCTGCTGCTGGGCGAGCTGAACTACGCGGGGCCGTTGGTGGCCGAGGTGACGGGGATTCCCTGGGCGAGTTACGTGCTGGCGCCGCTGTCGTTCTTTTCGGCGTTCGACCCGCCGGTTCTGCCCATGTATCCGCGGCTGGCGCGGGCGGACAAGACAGTTCCGGGGATGGGCCGGGCGATCCGGCGGCTGGCGCGGTTTGTGAGCCGGAAGTGGCCGCAGCCGATCTACGATTTGCGGGCGGAGTTGGGACTGGCGAAGGGTGCGAATCCGCTGTTCGACGCCAAGCATTCGCCCTACCTGGTGCTGGCGCTGTTTTCGCGGGTGCTGGGAGTGGAGCAGAAGGACTGGCCGGAAAACACTCGGATTACGGGGTTCTGCTACTACGATTCGGACGCGGGGAACGACGAGCTGCCGGCAAATCTCAAGGAGTTTCTGGCGGCGGGGCCGGCGCCGGTGGTGTTTACGCTGGGGTCGGCGGCGGTGCTGGCGGCGGGAAGGTTCTACGAGTTCAGCGCCAAGGCGGCGATGCGGCTGGGAGTGCGGGCGGTGCTGCTGATTGGGACGGATGAGCGGAACCGGCCGCGGCAGGCGCTGCCGGAATCGATTTGCGTGGCGGAGTATGCGCCTTTTTCGGCGCTGTTTCCGCAGGCGGCGCTGGTGGTGCACCAAGGCGGGGTGGGGACGACGGCACAATGCCTGCGGGCGAGCAAGCCGATGCTGATCATGCCCTACTCGCACGACCAGCCGGACAACGGCAGGCGGATGCGGCGGCTGAAGGTGGCGCGGGTGATTCAGCGGGGGAACTATCTGCCGGTGAGGGTGGCGCGGAAGCTGAAGGCGATGCTGGAGGAGCCCCTGTTTGCGCGGCGCGCGAAGCTGGTGGCGCAGCGGCTGGAGCGCGAGGACGGGGTGCTTTCGGCGTGCGATGCGCTGGAGGAGCTGTACCGGAGTACGCGGCAAGGAAAGCTCTGACCCGGCTGCAAATCTCAGGGAAACTCCGATCAAGTTCAAAGAAAGACGATTCTCCGTGTAGAAGCGTTCCCTCGGGGGCTAAAGGCCACCATTTTATGGGCCTTTTTGCGGCGCGGCACCCCGACCCTGAAGGGTGCCCCGGTACCCGGCCGCGCCCTTTCAAGACGGATGCCGTTCTGGACTTGCTCAGAGATTCTTAGAAGAGATCGGCTATGGGAGGGAATGTAAGCAAGAAGCTCAGAGCCAGCAGCGTGGAAGCGACAATGTGAATACGGCCTAGCGCGAGGGTCTTTCTCCGCCAGCGCCATTCCAAAATGCCCCAGGTGAGGAGCCAAATAAGAATTGCAGTGGTGGTTACGCCGGAGAGAGCGCCGGTGGGCTTATAGAAAACAAGTATGTTCTTGATGGTTGCCGACTTATCAGCGGCTAAGGCCAGGACTGCGAGAGCGAAGGAGCCGATGCCAGCGGAAAGAATGGCGGCGGTGCCAGAACCGTTGGTGAGGGCAGGTGTATTGAGCGAGGTGACACGATCCGAGTTATTCATTTTCCGCTCCTGACTCAGTAAGAATCTGGACTCACTTAGGGAACCTCTGCGCAGGTGCCTGATTTCTAAAGCGAAGAATTGGGCGCTAACGATTTTCAACATTTGGACCAAGAATCGTTGGAAAA
>PLGM01000142.1 GCA_003139795.1 Acidobacteriaceae bacterium
GGATAGTTAAGTGAACAGTATTATCTTTAGCGGGCACTCCTCTACTCCGCCTCGTCGCTCCAATCGCAGATGATTTCGCGGCGCTGCGCGGAGCTTTCCGCAGCCCACTCCAGCAGACGGGCCACGCGCCATGCGGCCAGCGCGGACACGGGGACGTGAGATTTGCCGAGAAGCGCGTCGCGGACGCCGGCGTAGTAGAGTCGGTAGTCGCCGGGGATGGGCGCAACGGGGTGGGTTACCATGCCGCCATGCACGTCTACGCTCAGGGTGCCCCAGTTGGCGGGCGGTTCCAGTCCCCAGTGAGCATCGTCGATGCATGTGATCTGGTTGAGCGCGGCTTCCTGGGGGTCGAGACCCCACTTCCAGTAGTTTCCCCTGGCGCCACGCAGGTGGTAGCGGGGCCGGGCCAGCGAGGAGAGAACGTTGGCGGCGAGAGTGGCGGAGAAGGCGGGGTAGCGCAGGCGGAGGGTGAAGGAGTCGTTGGAATCCTCTCTGTCGTGGACGTCGCGCTCGCGTGCGACCTCGGCGTTGACCGCCTCGGGTTGTCCGAAGAGCGCCAGGGCCTGGTCGGCGAGGTGGGTTCCGATATCCAGCAGCAAGCCTCCACCCTGCGCGGGGTCTTCTTTCCAGACGCCGGGTTTGGGGACGGGGCGCCAGCGGTCGAAGGTGGATTCCAGATGGACGAGACGGCCCAACGGATTCTCACGTATCAGTTTATAAAGAGTCTGGAAGTCACTGTCCCAACGGCGGTTATGGAATGGAATTAGCAGCGCATTCCGGGCGGCGGCCAGTTCAATCAACTGGGCAATTTCGGCCGAGGTGACGGACGTCGGCTTGTCCACGACCACGTTCCTGCCGGCTTCAAGAATCTGCCGGGCGACCTGGAAGTGGGTTCCGCTGGGGGTGGCCACGACGAACAGGCCGAGCGAGGAGTCCGCGAGCATGGCTTCGAGGGAGCGGTGAGTGGTGATGCCGGGATAGCGTTGGGCTGCCAGGTCGGAGTGGCGCTCGACGACCGCGGCGAGTTCCAGTCCCTCGACGGAGGAGAGCAGCGGAGCGTGAAAGACGCGCCCGGACATGCCGAATCCAACCAAACCAACTCGAATCATGAGGTTCCTCCCAACCGCGGAGCCACGGGTTGCGGTGAAAGATCCGGGACGTGGCGATGGGGACCCTTGTAGTCTCCCACCCCTCGCCCAGAACGCGAAGGATGGGGCACCCAGCCTGTTGCTCTCCAGTTAGCCCTCCAGTTTATACCGGGTTTCGGCGAGGCGGTAGAGGCGGCGCCAGACGAGGCGGTTCATGGTGACGACCATGAGGGAGATGAGGATGGTGGCCAGAAGGATGATGGGAAAACGGCCATTGTCGGTTGCGGACATGATCTGCGCGCCCAGGCCGATGGTTTCAAGCGTCCGGTCCTTTACGTGGGAGTATTCGGCCATCACGGAGGCGTTCCAGGCTCCGCCTGAGGCCGTGACCATGCCGGTGATGAGGAAGGGGAAGATTCCAGGGAGAATGAGTTTGGTCCAGCGCTGCCAGCGGTTGAAGCGGTAGAGCGAGGAGACCTCGCGCAGGTCGGAGGGGATGGACATGGCTCCGGCGATGACGTTGAAGAGGATGTACCACTGCGTGCCGAGGAGCATGAGGGCAATGGAGCCGATGCCCAGGCCACCGCCGATCCGGACCAGGCCGATGAGCAGGACGGGGTAGAAAGCGGAGGCTGGGACAGAGGCCATTATCTGGGCCAGGGGCTGTACGATGCGTGCCAGCCTGGGGTTGAAACCGATGGCTACGCCTACGGGAATGGTCCAGGCGGCGGAGAGCACGAGTGAAGCGTTGACGCGCAGGAAGGTGGCCGCGGTGCCTTCCAGCAGCAGACGCAGGTCCGGCCAGGTGACGGTCCTGAGCAGGAGAATGGCCTGCGTGGCGCCCCAGCCCACAATGCAAATTGCCGCCCCGGCCAGCGCCCAGAGCGCGGGGGAGGCTTTGCGGCGAAGCTGGCCTTCATCCAGCGGCTGGACGACGCGGCATTCTTTGGTGTGGGCCATGCGGCGGTAGATGGGTTCTTCGATGTGAGCCAGGACCCGGCCGGGGATGGATGTGAGCAGGCTGGAGCGCCTCAACAGCTCAAGAATGGGAGAAGTAACGCGGTCGGCGGACTCGACCTGTTCGAATTTGAACTTGTCGCTCCAGGCGATGAGCGGCCGCCAGACCAGTTGATCCGTGGCCACGACAATCAGGATGACGACGGCGATGCCGCTGAGCAGAGCGCGCACATCGCCGGAATTGGTGGCCGACTGGATGTAGCTGCCGAGTCCAGGCAACTGAAAGTTGCGGACACCCATGGTGAAGGTCTCGCAAAGCATGAGGGCGAACCATCCGCCGGCGACAGAGACGATGGAGTTCCAGACCAGGCCGATGGCGGCGTAGGGCATTTCAAGCTGCCAGAAGCGCTGCCACGCCGAAAAGCGGTAGATGCGCGAGGCCTCGACCATCTCCATGGGAATGCTCTTGAGCGAAGCATAGAAGCTGAAGGCGAGATTCCAGACTTGTCCGGTGAAGATGAGCAGGATGACAGCCATCTCGATTCCCAGTTGGTGGCGCGGCACCAGGGCAACCATGGCCAGCACGACGGGAGGGAGAAAACTGAAGACGGGAATGGATTGCAGAATATCGAGGACCGCGATCATCCAGGCTTCGACTCTGGGGTTGTAGGCGGCCGTGTAGCCATAGGCTACGGCGAAGAGCAGGCTGAGCAGGTAGGCAATGCCCATGCGGACGATGGAGTAGAAGGCGTAGGCCGGCAGGGCGCCGATGGAGTGGGAGATTTCCACCACGGGAACCGGCCGACTGAGCCAATAAGCGCCGGTGCTGATGATGGAGAAAAAGATGGCCAAGCCACAGGCGGCCACGCACGAATCGATGAGGAACGGCCATGTGCGGGCCGCGACCAGCGTTCGCGCCAAGGGGTGTTGGGGCTTCACTCGGCTTCCTCGCTGGCGGCAATCTCCTCATCCTGGGCGTCGGGCAACACAAAGCGGCGGCGGCCGGCGTCAAAGTCGAACAGCTCGGCGTAGCGGCCCCAGGTGACGGCGGTCTCGATCTGGCGCTGGCATTCCTCCTCGCTGAACTGCTCGTTGAGCATGTCGACAAAGAATTCCTCGGGGACGGAGTGGTCGCTCTTGGCTTCCAGAGCGCGGCGAATCTGGCGGAGCAGGAGCACATGCTCGATGGCGGCGTCGCGGAAGAGCTCCTTCTGGCGGAGAATCTCGGAGTTGGCAAACTCGGTTCCGCTCCCGGTGATGACCGCGTCGCCTTCGTCGATGGTGAGGAAGCCGAGCAGTTCCGCGGCGTCGACGATGGGCAGCAGGTCGTCGATCTCGAAGGCCAGATCGTTGGCCAGGCGGTAGATGTCGTCGCGTCCGCCCTTGTCCAGCAGCAGCTCAAGCAGGCCGGCGATGCCGCCTGGGCGCGAATGCGGCAGCATCTGGTAGTGCATCAGGCGCTGGTCGCGCGGGCGTGCTTGCAACTGCTGGTCGGGGGCCTCGGCGGGGGCTACGTCGGGCTTGGTGAGCACCTTGTAGATGTAGTCGACCAACTGCGTGAAGGGCTCGGATTTGCGATCGCGGGGCTGGGCAAGCTGGACGCGGAAGTCGGTACGGATGTGGCCGGGGTTGCGGCCCAGAACGATGATACGGTCGGCCAGCAGCACCGCCTCCTCGATGTTGTGGGTGACGAGAAAGACGGCCTTGGTAGGCATGGTCTTGTTGGCCCACAGTTCGAGGAGTTCGGAGCGAAGGTTCTCGGCGGTGAGCACGTCGAGCGAGGAGAAAGGCTCGTCCATGAAAAGGACTTCGGGTTCGACGACGAGGGCGCGGGCAAAACCCACCCGCTGGCGCATTCCACCTGAGAGTTCCTTGGGATAGGCGGCTTCAAAGCCGTCCAGGCCGACCGTGTCGAGCATCATGATGCTGCGGTCGTGGCGCTCGACGGGGCTGACGCCGCGGGCCTGCAGCGGGGCTTCGACATTTTCAAGAACCGTGAGCCAGGGAAAGAGGGCGAAGTTCTGGAAGACGAT
>PLGM01000168.1 GCA_003139795.1 Acidobacteriaceae bacterium
ACTTGTGCAGAGTCTCCTTAGCATGAATCGAGAATCCCTACCGGCAATATCGGCGCTTCCCTAAACCGATCCTGCCCGGTGGGCTGCACGTTGACCGCTCCTGGCGTAACGGAAACCTGGCACACACTCCCGCGCCGGTCCATTGCCTGTCGGTTCACGGCAACTGTTTACCACAAGGTAACTTCCGGATAGGCGACCAACCGACCGGAATGCCGCGAATTCTTCCCTAGCGTGGCTCAAGGACGACGTAGTGATCGGCGTGGTTGATGAACACGCGCCGGAAGAGTTCCATCGACAGGAGCCCATCGAATTCCGTCCTGCCGGAGTTCTTCAGCGGGTGTGCGAGGGTCATGAAGGTTACGCTGGGAAGTCTGACTGAGCTGATCTTCACGTCCTGCGGCGGCAAGGCCGAAAAGACTTTCTCGTCTCCATCCGCGCCGCTCCCGACTGCAGACTGACCTCCGAACGATCTTGGCGCCATGTGTCCAGAGGTGTTGTAGAGAAAGGGGGTGTTTGTACCGGAGTCGAGCTTCAGGCGAACGGGCGGGGTCCCGTCGGACAGGCGCGCCGAGATAACGAGCAAGCTGGGCCCCCGCTCGCCGTCCGGTGTCTGAGCCGCAGGCACAAGCGTGATATGCGGTCCTTTCACTTCCGCCCTCATAGCGCCTGAGTCGTCGAGGCAGAGCAGCTTGTGCGCATTGTCGATCAGCATGTAGAAGTGCGCAAGGAAATCCTCGCCAAGGATGCCGCGAATACGGCTATCTACGGAGCGGAGATTCATGAGGCCGTACACCAGCACTTCTTGGCCGGACACGGCGTGGGAGCCGGCCTCAAGGAGGTCAAGTTGAGCGAAGGTGGCAGATTCATGGAATGCTGCGCCCGAAACCACGGCAGCGCCCTGTGTGGCCAATTGAAGCTCGGCGGCCAGAGAGGGAGCGACGATGGTCGTATCGGTGCCGGTATCCAGGAGAAAGTCGTAGGGACCGGAATGGTTGATGAGCACGGGTAGAACAATCTGATAGCGGTTCACCAGGCGGAAGGGGATGCTGGCCACATTCCCAGGGCAATGGGTCTCTGCCGAAAGCGTGGGGATGATTGCCGCAAGAAGGAAGGAAGAGAGCCAGTTGAAGTTTGACATTGCGAGTGCTCCTCAGCCGGGTAGGCTGAGGTCACTCTGGGCGCGTGGCTCGACTTAGTCTTGATGGGCTTGTTATCAATTTCTCGTCGCAGATCAAGAAACTGTTTTGGGCGTATTATGGATTGATTATGCGGAATAAGTCCTCTATTTTCCGCTTCGACGATGTAGAGGTCCGCGAGCGGGAGTTCACCCTCATCAAGGCGGGTAAGGTGTTGACGGTAGAGCCGAAGGCGTTTCGCGCCCTTCTGTTCTTGCTCCACAACCCGCAAAGGGTGATCTCGAAGGAAGAACTGCTCAATTCCGTATGGGGGGATGTCGCTGTTTCGGACGGCTCCCTGACGCGGTGCATCTGGCTGCTGCGCCGGCTCCTGGAAGATGACGTCAACGAACCGCGCTACATCGCCACCGTGGCCACGGTCGGATACAAGTTCGTTTGTCCGGTGGAAGCTTCAGAGGACACGCAGGGCGGGGACGGCAACGAACCGGCGGATATCAGCACGGAGGCCGCTAGCGGCACGCCTCCAGCGAAAGCACCGGATGAGCGGAGCCGGAGATTCCGGGCCCGGTGGCTCGTTGCTGCCGCCGTTCTCGCCGTGGGCATCGTTTCCATAATCTGGAACCTGAGCCGCCCTCTGCCCCCGCCGCGGATCACGAGATACACCAAGATCACCCACGACGGCCGCGACAAATGGCCAGTCGGGACCGACGGGAGCAGGCTGTATTTGTATCAATCCTCGCCGGAGACCCTTGCTCAGGTTGGGATCACGGGCGGGAAGATCGTACCGATCTCTCTTTCGGCGCCGGAATTAGGCATGGGTTTGGCAGACGTATCGCCGGATGGGACCAGTTTCCTTATAGAAAAATACGTAGAGGGGAAGGCTTCATCATTATGGAACGTCCGTATCCTGGGCGGTTCGGTTCGGCGCCTCGGTGACGGTTGGAACTCAGTCTTCACGCCCGATGGAAAATCTGTCACCTACACCACGGAGAAAGGCGACCTCTACATCGTTCGGAGCGATGGGACTGAAACTCACAAGCTGGCCTCGGTCGGAGGTATACCCGGGGATCTCGCTTGGGCGCCCGACGGCAGCGTGCTCCGGTTTTTTAGGGACGGCAAGCTTTGGGAGATCTCCTCGAGCGGATCGGGTCTTCATCAATTGCTTGCTGGTTGGCACGCTCCGAACGGACAATGCTGCGGCCATTGGGGCGCACCGAACGGGCTATGCTGCGGCCATTGGACTCCGGACGGGAAGTTCTTTCTGTTCTTGTCCGGAGACCCGGCCTCGTGGGGATACCAGATTTGGGCTCTCGATGAGCGTCGCGGACCGTTTAGACGTCCACCCGCGGAGCCGGTTCAATTGACCACAGGTCCGATTGGATGGGGCGCACCAATTCCCGGCAAGGACGGGAAGACCATCTTCGCAGAAGGCATCGTCGACCACGGCGAACTTTCCCGCTTCGACGCGCAGACAAGGCAGTTCCAGCCCTTCCTCGGAGGCATTTCCGCCTACGAGCTGACCTTCTCCAAAGACGGTCATTCCGTGGCCTACGTCTCCTTCCCCGGAGATGTCCTTTGGAAGGCCAACCGGGATGGAAGCAGCCCCATGCAGTTGACCGACCGGCCGATCGAGGTTTTTATGCCCCGTTGGTCGCCTGACCGCACCCAGATCCTGTTCTCGGACGTTTCTTCCGGTAGTGAAATGTGCATCGTTTCTGCGCTTGGCGGCGTCCCGCGGAAGCTGCTCCCGGAAGGTAACGGGGTACAGAGTGATCCGGACTGGTCGCCCGACGGACACAAGATTGTCTTTGGCTCTGAATTTGGAGGACACGATCCAGAGGGCGTGATCCGCATCTTCGACCTCGATACCCGCCAGATCACCATTCTTCCCGGATCGGTTGGCATGACCGATCCGCGCTGGTCTCCGGACGGACGGTCCATCGCCGCAAGCTCTTCCGACCTATCGACGATGAATATCTTCGACGTCGGGACGCAGCGATGGTCGGCGCTGCCGCAGAACTTCGGAGTTATTCTGTTTCCGGAGTGGTCCAGTGATAGCCAATTCATTTACTTCCTGCGCCTCGGGGACACGCGGGGTTTGTATCGAATTCGCGTAAAGGGGGGCGAGGCAGAGAAGATTGTCGACCTGAATAAGTGGCCCTTTACGGGAGGGTGGGTCAGGTGGTGGACGGGGCTGGATCCGACGGACGCACCGTTGTTACTCCGCGACAGCGGAAGCAGCGATATTTACGCCCTCACTCTGGAAGAGAAATGAAAGTGTGCATGGCAGTTTCGCTGAAACGCAGCCCCTCGCTCTTCTCCTAGCTACTCCTGAATTACCGCCTAAGGAGACTCTGCACAAGT
>PLGM01000174.1 GCA_003139795.1 Acidobacteriaceae bacterium
GCAACATACAAGGGTGGGAAGCTTTCACCGTTCGTTCCCCACGCCGAAGGTCGCTGGCCCCACCGCATGAGGTCATGCCGACAGCTTGTTCAGAGGGTCGATCTTCACATCCCCGTCCGGAAAGACGGCGCGAATCTCCAGCGCGCCGCCCATCGCTTCGATGTAGCTGCGCAGGGTGCTGAGGTACATGTCGGTGCGCTTTTCCAGCCTGGAGATGTTGCCCTGGTCCCTCTCCAGCACTTCGGCCAGACGGGTTTGCTTCATCTTGCGGGCGTTGCGAAGCTGGTGCAGCGGCATGTTGGCAAGCTCCTCCTTGGCTCGAGCTGCATTCCGCACCCGGCGTTCCGGAGGCATCTTAGCCCGCAATACTTCAAATTTTCTCGCCATCTCTAACCGTCCCGCGCTGCGCATTCCGTATGTACTTGGTTACATATATCGTCAAGAGAATGTAGATCGTAAGTCGTCCCCGCCCACTCCCCGCGCCGAAGGCCGTGGTCCCTCGCCAGGTGCTTGACATAGTCATATGACTAGTGATATGACTATATGCGAGGAGAACCCCAATGGCCTGGCAGGTTTACGACGCAAAAGCCCGATTCAGCGAGTTCCTCGATGCAACGCTCAAGGAAGGTCCACAGGTTGTGACCCGGCGCGGAGTGGAAACCGCGGTCCTTGTGCCTATCGATGAATGGAAGCGCCTGAAGGCTGGAGCACGGCCTTCGCTCAAGGACATTTTGCTTGACCCCGGCGGCCCACGATTCGAGGACATCGTACCTCCACGTGGAGAGGACCCAAGCCGCCCTCCAGTTGAGTTCGAGTAAGGCCATGTACCTGCTCGACACCAACGTCATCTCGGAGACGCGCAAGCCGCGCCCCCATCCTGTCGTTCTAGGGTGGATTCGCTCCGTCGACAAGAACGCACTGTTCCTCGCGGCCGTCACGTTGGGGGAATTGCAGAAGGGTGTGGAGATCACCCGGCGGCAGGATCGGCAGAAGGCCGAAGAGATCAGCGGATGGATTGACCGCCTTGCTTCTGTTTTCGAAATCCTCCCTGCGGGAGAACACATCTTTAGAGAATGGGCCAGGTTAATGAAAGGCCGCTCCAATCCGAAGTGGGAGGATGGCCTGATTGCCGCAACCGCCCGCATCCATCGCCTGATCGTCGTCACCTGCAACGTCAAGGATTTTGTGGGTCTGGGGGTAGAGGTATTCAATCCCTTCCCCGCAACTCCAGGAGAACCTCTTGATTGATGAACCCACGCATCCCCGCATCGGCGTACTTGCGATTCAAGGCGACTACGCCGCTCACGCCGAGGCCCTGGCCGAGGCCGGGGCCGAGCCTTGCGCGGTGCGCAAACCCGACGAACTGGCAGATCTCGATGGGCTGATCCTGCCTGGCGGCGAATCGACCACCATCCTTCGATTCCTTGAGAAACGCCGTTTTTTTGAAGTTCTGGAGGAGTTCTGTGCCTGTAAGCCGGTCTTCGGCACTTGTGCCGGGGCCATCCTGCTGGCGCGCGAAGTCCGCAACCCAGCGCAGCGCAGCTTGGGCGTATTGGACGCCGTGGTTGAGCGCAACGCCTATGGCCGCCAGATCGACTCCACCATCCTGACAGCCGAAACGGCTCTTCCCGGCGGCCCTCTGGAGATGGTCTTCATCCGCGCCCCGCGCATCGTCGAGACCGGCGCCGGCGTCCAGGTGCTGGCCCTCCGCGATGGGTTCCCGGCGCTGGTGCGGCAGGGTGCGGTCCTGGCGGCCACCTTTCACCCCGAACTCTCCGCCGACCGCCGCATGCACCGGCTTTTTGTCCAGACCGTGACCGCGGCACGTTTAAAATGACCGGCAGCGCTTGAATCCGGGTCCTGGACCTCTCTGGATGGAGCTGTTGCCGCAAAATTGAACCCTTCCCCTTCGATTCTGGGTGCGTCCAACCCAAAGTGAGAGTAATCTCATCCTCACAGAGGCCCAGAATGCCTTCCATGTTTACGCACACCCCAGCGGAAACCGAGCGGAAAGATCCGGGAATCGGCGGCAAACCGCCTGTGGACCGGCGGCCCACCGGCGGCGGTGGCGGCGGAGGGGACGACGACTGGAAGAATCAGCGCTGGGGTCCACGCGAGCTCCTGAACCGCATTCGCTTCTTCGTGTTTTCGGCTCTGGCGGCCGACATGCTGTTCTTCGCCGTTCTGGTCCTGTTCTTCTTCGCGCGCCAGGCGGGCATGCGCATGGACCCGCGGACGCACGAGTTGTTCGGCGACTGGCGCCCCGTTCCGCTGCCGCCCATCCTCTATCTGAATACCGCCATGCTGCTCGTCAGCAGCCTGACCATGGAACGGGCCCGGCAGAACATCTTCCGCGAAATCGACGTGCTGGAAGAGTGGCTCGGCCTGGGCCGGCCTGCCCTTCGCCGCACCATCCCCTGGGTGGGGGCCACGCTTCTGTTCGGTGTGCTGTTCCTCACCGGTCAGGCCATGGCCTGGAGGCAGTTGACGGCGCAAGGTTTCGCCTTTGATCGCTGGTCGACGCCGGCAAGCTACTTCTTCTACGTCATCACCGGCCTGCACGCCGCCCATCTGCTGCTCGGCGTACTGGCCTTGATCCTGTGCCTGAGCGTTCTGGGCTGGTTCAAGCGCGTCGAGTTCCGCCAGATCGCCGTGGACGCAACCGCGTGGTACTGGCACACCATGGGTCTGGCGTGGCTGGTGTTGCTGGCGGTGCTGGTCCTGGGACAGTAGGGGAGAAGCAGCTATTCAGCGCGCCGGTCAATCTGCAACCCACTCTCCGGAACTGCCCCCTTGGCGCCCTGATGAGCCTGAGGCCAAGCTCAGAATCCTGACCGCGCCAAGGCAGCCGAAAACTCGGGCCGGAGTTAATTTAGAGGACAATCACGGCCCCGGGGCAGCATCTGCTCTCTGCCGGGGTTTTCAGTTTGCAGGCTGAACAGGTCCTTTGCGACAAGATGCGCTATGGGGCTCTTTTGACCGGAGCGCCATGGGTTGCAAGGCAACGGAGTTTGTGCGCCGCCCCTGTGGGAGGGCTATGCGGCGAGAAGATGCAGCAACGCGCGCCAACGCTCGCCAAAGGTCGGCACTTCCGGGCACTCGAAATATACCTGGCGATTGAGCGCCATAAGCAATTGCACGGCTTTCAGTTGCGCGTCGTTGGCGGTAGGCTCCACGCTGCTATGCACGAACTCGTCGGTAAGGTATTCGATCGCGTGGCCCAGGATCTCCAGGGCATGCCCTGCTTCGGGGGTGATGCGGCGGCGCCGGTTGGGGCACACACGGACAGTCGCGGCGACCGGAGCAGAAATCGGAATCGTGACGTCAGTGGTCATAGAAGCCGCCATGTTTTGATCCTCCCCCGGTTCTTCGACCACTTCGGTGCTTTATTCAGATTACGCATGTAACGTGTACCGACTCGGTACTCCAAAGTATTGCTTTTCTGTTTCGGGAATTGAACTGGTTTAGCTCACACCGCACATCCCGAACTCGCCAATACCAAATCCTGCAGGTACGGATAGGAAAAAGAAAACAAACAAGATCGGTACCCGGAAAAACATCTTAGAAGATTAATATGCGCCAGCGGCGAACCCGGCAATAGCCCATTTTGACCAGGGAATAGCCATTTTGTGGCAGCGGCCCTTGTGTCGAGCCCGCATTGCAAGGCTCTCAGCCCCTCCCGCAATCACTTTCTGCCTTGTCTGGCAGCACTGCGGACGTCCCGCTCTCCGCAACCGCAGCCTGGTTTTTGCTCTTTGGACCAAGAAGCGCACACAACATCGAGATGATCTGCAATCTATCGCTTGCATGGGCCGCCGAGCCGCTTTCCATTTTTTGCCCGCTCCCGGCCGGCGATCACCAGCCCTCCTCCTCCGGGTCTGCCTTGACGGGATGCGGCTGAAAACCTAATCTCAAACCAGCATCCTGTTCCATCGGAGCCGTTGCAGGTCACGGTGATCCGGGTGCAATCTTGCTGGGCTTTTTCTGGATTGGGCGGCGATGGTCCCTTACTACTGGCAGTATCTCCCGCTGTTGATGCAGATTGTTGCCGTGTTCTTGCTGGGGCTGGGGATGGTCGCGGCTTCCTGGTTCGTCGGCCGGCATCGCAACTCGGTCACCAAGCTGGCCGCCTACGAGTGCGGAATCGTCGCCGTCGGCGACGCACGCCAGCGGTTCAGCGTGCGCTTCTATCTGGTGGCTGTGCTCTTCATCCTGTTCGACGTGGAAGCGGTCTTCATGATGCCCTGGGCGGTGGTCTACCGCAAGCTGTACGGAATCACCGGCTCCCGGCTCTTCGGCTTCTGGGAGATGGTGGTCTATCTTGGCTTTGTGGCTGTGGGACTTTACTACATCGTGCGCAAAGGCGTCCTGAACTGGAGCCAGGACAAGGCGGACCTCTAGGATGGGCGATGCGAACACATTCATCGGCAAGCCGGCAGTGCTGGAGGGACTTCCCGGCCATCCCGCCGTCAAAGCCATCCTTGCCTGGAACCCTGAGGCGCTGACCGACGCAAAATTCGACCGCAATGAGCTGACGCTGACCATCGCGGCCGAACAGATCCGCGCCGCGGCCGCCTCCGTGCAAGCGGCCGGCTACAACTTCTTTGAAGACATGACGGCTGTCGACTGGTTTCCTGCTTCGCCCCGCTTCCAGTTGAGCTACCACATCCTGTCGCACTCGTTTAAAGAGCGCATCCGGCTGCGGGTGTTGCTGGAGGAGGCAAGCCCCGCCGTCGAATCCATCACTCCGGTGTGGCCCGCGGCCAACTTTTACGAGCGCGAGGTCTTCGACCTGTTCGGCGTGCGCTTCGAGGAGCATCCCAACCTGCGCCGCATCCTGATGCCCGACGATTGGCAGGGCCATCCCTTGCGCAAGGACTATCCGGTTGAGGGGTACCGCTAGATGACCGACGTTGCAGGCACGCCCATCCTCGAAGCCCCGTTGGCTGAAGGCGCCAAAGACCAGCACATGGTCATCAACATGGGGCCGCAGCACCCCGCCACGCATGGCGTTCTGCGCCTGGTGCTGGAGATTGACGGCGAGATTATTGTCCGCATCTACCCTGAGATCGGCTATCTGCACACCGGCATCGAGAAGACCTGCGAGGCCAAGTTCTACCAGCAGGTGGTGCCGCTCACCGACCGCGTCAACTACCTGGACCCTTTGGCCAACAACCTGTGTTATTGCCTGGCCGTCGAAAAGCTCCTTGCTCTCGAAATTCCCGGGAAAGCCCAGTGGCTGCGGGTCCTGCTGGCCGAGTTGAGCCGCCTCAATTCGCACCTCATCTGGCTGGGCACGCACGCCATGGACATTGGCGCGCTCACCGTCTTTCTCTACACCTTCCGCGAGCGCGAAGACATTCTCAGGCTCTTTGAGGCCGTGGCCGGGCAGCGCATGATGACCAGCTACATCCGCATCGGCGGCCTCTCCATGGAGCCGCCGCTGGACTTCCTCGACCGCGTGCAGGCGTTCATCCGCATCTTCCCGGAAAAGATCGACGAGTATTCCAACCTCCTCACCGGCAATCCGATCTTCCGCAACCGGCTCAAGGGCGTGGGCCATCTTTCGGCCGACGATGCCATTGCGCTCGGGGTCACCGGGCCCCCGCTGCGCGCCTCGGGCGTAGACTTCGACCTGCGCCGCGATATGCCTTACTCCAGCTATGAGAAGTTCCAGTTCCACGTTCCGGTCTCCACCGGCTGCGATTGCTGGGCACGGTACGAAGTCAGGCTCGTCGAGATGCGCGAAAGCGTCAAGATCATTCAGCAGGCGCTGGACGGCATGCCCGAGGGTGCGGTGAAGGCCGACGCGCCCAAGATCGTGCTGCCCGACCGCGAGAAGATGAAGACCCAGATGGAGGCCCTGATCCACCACTTCAAGATCGTTACCGAGGGTTTTGCGGTGCCCGCCGGCGAGGTTTATCAGGGCATCGAATGCGGCCACGGCCAGATGGGCTACTATGTGGTTTCCGACGGCACCGCCAAGCCCTATCGCATGCACATGCGCTATCCGTCGTTTCCAACATTGCAGGCCCTCGAAGTCATGTGCAAAGGTCGGCTGTTGGCCGACCTGGTCGCGGTCATCGGTTCCATCGACATCGTATTGGGAGAGATCGACAGGTAGCGCCGGAGGTGTTCATGGTTGATTACGCAAAGCTGGCGGCAGAGGAAAGAGCGCGGCAGGATTCCGCCGACTCAGTCGCTGAAGCACAAGGAAAACTGGAGACGGAGTTGCTCGATTTCTTCAAGAGTGTTGAGACCCACCTTGACGAGGAAATGGGTAAGGCCAACCAGGAGCTCGAGAAGCGCGGCGATCCTGTCTTTTCCGGGCCGTCAAGGCCATTCAGGGGGGAAAACAGGATTGACCTGGCCTACGGAACGCGAAGTCCGTGCTCCAAATTGACTCTTCAAACGAACGTCGCCGAAGTGGGCCTGTCCAGAATTCTGGTTGAGCTTTTGGATGATGCGGGAGATGTAATTGCTCAGACGGAATATGTCCTTGAAACAGAAGAATCAGCCTTGAAGGCGTACAAGCCCCTTGTTGAGGGATTCCCCGACCGGGCTGCCGAGGTGACTTCCGCTGAGATTGCGCAGGAGATCGTCTCGGGGATGATTCGTGGCCGGTTTGAGTGAGTTTGGGGCACAGGTCCACGCCGAGCTGTGGGTTTCGCTGGCTTCGCTCCTCAGGAGCTACACCGCGGCGCACGGGCTGAACGGCAAGCGACAGGCGGCCGTGGAGCTGGGCGAGGAACGGATTCTGGTCCGCCACGGCGACGGGTGGCTGGATTTAACGCGCAGCCGCGCCACGGTGAACTGGCAGCGCGAAGACGGACAAAGCGGAGCGTTGCAATTCACTGAAGCCGGGCGGCTGCGCTCGGAAGCTGGCGAGGAAGAGATGGATATGGCGGCCGAACGTTGGGCGCGGGAGTTGATGCGATGAGCGATGAAACCATGGCCCTCTTCTCGCCCCGGTTGGCCGCGCGCTTTGACGCGCTGGTCCTGAAGTATCCGCTGCGCCGCTCGGCGCTCATTCCCATGCTGCTCTACGCGCAGGACGAAATCGGCTACCTCTCCGACGCGGTCATCGCCGACGTGGCCCAGCGCATCGGCATCACCGAACTCGAGGTGCGCAACGTGGCTTCCTACTACTCCATGCTGCGTTTCAAGCCGGCGGGCAAATACAACGTGCAGGTCTGCACCAACATCAGTTGCATGTTGCGCGGCGGCTACGACGTTTACGAGCGCTTTCAGGAGGAACTGGGCATCGGCCACAAGGGCGTCACGGCAGACGGCCTCTTCTCGCTTGAGGAAGTCGAGTGCATCGGCGCCTGTTGCTGGGCGCCGGCCATCCAGGTCAACTACGACTTCCACGACGAGCTTACGCCCGAGCACGTGGCCGGCATTGTGGCCGGTTATCGCGGCCAGGCCGAGGCGGAAGGGACGGTCTCCCTTGCTTAGGCTGGTCTCCCATCCCGATGAGGTCAAGATTGTGTCCAAGCGCTTTGGCCTGGGCGCGGCAAACATCGACCGCTATCTCGAACTCGGCGGCTACGCCTCGGCAAGAAAGTGCCTCGCACAGGGCCCCGACTGGATCATCAACGAGATGAAGGCTTCCAACCTGCGCGGGCGCGGCGGCGCAGGCTTTTCGGCGGGCCTCAAGTGGTCGTTCGTTCCCAGGAATTCGACCAGGCCCAAGTATGTGCTGGTCAACGGCGACGAGAGCGAGCCCGGAACCTGCAAAGATCACTTGATCTTTTTGCACGATCCTCATGCGGTGATTGAAGGCACTATCATTGCCGGCCTCGCCATCGGCGCCAAACTGGGCTTTATCTACCTGCGCGGCGAGTACCGCTATCTCCTCGAAATCATGGAGAAAGCCGTCGCCGACGCCTATGCCCGCGGCTTTCTCGGCACCCACATCTTCGGCTCCAATATCGAGTTCCAGGTGATTACCCAAACCGGCGCGGGCGCCTATGAAGTGGGCGAGGAGTCGGCGCTGATGGAGTCGCTCGAAGGCAAACGGGGGATTCCGCGCATCAAGCCGCCGTTCCCTGCGGTCGTCGGCCTCTACGGCGGTCCCACGGTCATCAACAACGCTGAGACCATCGCCACCGTGCCCCACGTCATCGAGATGGGCGCGGAAGCCTACGCCGCGGTGGGCACGCCGCGCAACGGCGGCACGCGCCTGTTCTCGATCAGCGGCCATGTCGAGCGGCCCGGCGTCTACGAGCTGCCCATGGGCTACAACCTCAAGAAGATGATCTACGACGTGGCCGGCGGCATCCGCGGCGGACGCAGGTTGAAAGCCGTTGTTCCCGGCGGATCCTCGACTCCGGTGCTTTTGCCCGAAGAGATCGAGAACCTGGGTATGGACTTCGACCAGGTGGGCAAGGCCGGCTCCATGCTCGGTTCCGGCGGCGTGGTGGTCATCGACGATCGGACTTGCATCGTCGAGTTCGCGCTGCGGACGATCAGTTTTTATCAGCACGAAAGCTGCGGATGGTGCATTCCCTGCCGCGAGGGCACCGACTGGCTGAAGAAGTCGCTCACCCGCTTCCACGCCGGTTACGGCGTCGCCAGGGACATCGACAACATTCAGTACATCGCGGAAAACATGATGGGCCGCACCTTCTGCCCATTGGGCGACGCGGCGGCCATGCCCACGCTGGCTTTCGTGAAGAAGTTCCGCAATGAGTTCGAGGACCACCTGAACGGGAAGCCCTGCCCGTTCGCAAAGCATGGTGCGCCGGAGTTGACAGTGGTATGAATCGGAGCCTGAATCAGATCGAAAGATCTGTTCCGCAGGCCTACGCAAAGGCAGCCACGAACGATGAAATACCGGGAATTCACACGGCTCATGCGGAAAGATGGTTGGCGACTCTTAGCGCAAGAGGGTAGCCATCAGCAGTGGGTACATGCAGAGAAAACGGGTAAAGTAACGGTAGCGGGTCATCCGAATGACGACATTCCAATGGGAACGCTGAAAGCGATGCTTAAACAGGCGGGGCTGAAATGAAAACAGAGTTTCTGGTCGTGTTTGAAATGGACAAAAAGGGCTTTGGAGCATTTGCGCCGGATATTCCCGGATGCTTTGCCGTGGGACCGACGCTGGACGAAACGCGGCGGCGCTATCTGGAGGCTGTTGCAGCACACCTCAAGTGGATGGCAAACGACCACGATCCAATTCCACAGCCCGTAACCACCACCTTCGATTTTTCGCGAGAGACGGGCAAAGAAGCCTCCAGTTATTACGTTGAATGGCTCACAATTCCAATTCCCATTGAAGACCGCCTTGCGATTTCCGCATAAGGAAGCAAATGCCAGACGTAACCTTCACAGTCGATGGCAAGAAGCTGACCGCTCCCGCCGGGACGCTGCTGATTGACGCCTGCCGCAAGGCGGGCATCGAGATTCCGGCGTTCTGCTACTACCCTGGGCTCAGCCTGCAAGCAGCCTGCCGCATGTGCGTGGTGCGCCAGGAAAGAGTGCCCAAGCTGCAAACCGCCTGCACCACTACGGTCGCCGAGGGCCAGGTCTTCATCACCGAGTCCGAGGAGATTGCGCAGGCGCGCAAATCCACCATCGAGTTGCTGCTGGGCAACCATCCTCTCGACTGCCCGGTCTGCGATGCCGGCGGCGAGTGCGAACTGCANNTGCAGGACATGACCTTCAAATACGGCGCGGGCGAGAGCCTCTATGCCGAGGCCAAAGAGCACCGCGAGGAGCAGCAGTGGTCCCCAGCCGTCTATTATGACCGCCCCCGCTGCATCCTTTGTTACCGCTGCATCCGCATGTGCGGCGAGGGCATGGACGTGTGGGCGCTGGGCGTGCAGAACCGCGGCGTCAGCAGCGTGATTGTCCCCAACGTCCCCGGGCAAAACGATCAACTGGACTGCGAGCAGTGCGGCATGTGCATCGACGTCTGTCCGGTGGGCGCGCTGACCAGCGGCAGCTACCGCTACAAGACCAGGCCGTGGGAGATGAACCACGTCTCCACTGTTTGTACTCATTGCGCCGACGGCTGCAAGGTGACCCTGGGCGTGCGCCAGGTGAACGACGGATCGGAGATTGTGCGCGCCGACAATCGCGACAAGAGCGGCATCAACGGCGACTTTCTCTGCGCCAAGGGCCGCTTCGGCTTCGACTTTGTCGACAGTCCTGAACGGCTCAGCAAGCCGTTGGTTCGCAACGCCCAGGGCAAGCTGGAACCGGCCACCTGGGAGCACGCGCTGCGGCTCGCGGCCGTAAAGCTGAAGGAGATTCGCAACAGCAAAGGTGGCGCGGCCATCGGCGTCGTCGGTTCCAACCAGACCACCAACGAGGAAAACTACCTGCTGCAGAAGTTCGCGCGGACCGTGCTCCAGACCAACAACATCGACCACCAGCGCACCACCGACTACGCAGCCTTTGCCCACGCCCTTGCCGGGCACAAGGGCAAGGCAGCCAGCCTGCGCGACACCGCCACTGCACCCGCCATTCTGCTCCTCGGCGGAAACCCCACTGATGAGCACCCGCTGCTCGCCTGGAACCTGCGCACCAACGTGCGGCTGAACCGGGCGCGGCTCTACATCGCAAACTCAAGGCGCATCAAGCTGGAGCGGCAGGCCAAGGCGACGTTGCGGTTGCCGGCGGACGGCTACCCAGCCGTTGCCGCTTACCTTGGGGGCAGCGATGCCGCAATCGACAACGCCGCCTTCCGTGAGGCAGTCCTGGCCGAGGAATCGCTGGTGGTGATCTTTGGCCAGGAGTTTCGGGGCCTTGAGGTCAAGGCGCTGGTAGCCTGGGGATTGAAGCGCGGCAATGTGCGCTTTGCCTGCCTCGGAGACCACGCCAACTCCCGCGGCGCGGCCGACATGGGGCTCTTTCCCGACCTGCTGCCCGGCTATGTGCCGATCACGCAGCCCGGAGCCTTCGCTGAATATCCGGGGCTTTCCCAAACGCCCGGCAAGAGCCTCGCCGAAATCTTCGCTGCGGCCGGTAAAGGCGGACTGGGCGCATTGCTCGTCGTCGGCGCCAATCCTGTGGCCGGCCTGGGCGTGGATCGAGCGGTCTTGAAGGACACATTCGTCATCGTTCAGGACCTTTTTCTCACCGAGACTGCGGCCCTTGCCGACGTTGTGCTGCCGGTCGCAAGCCTCTACGAGAAAACCGGCACGGTGACCAACGCCTATGGCGATGTGCAACTGGTCAAAAAGGCGGCCGACCGCGCGGGTGTGAAGCCGGACTTCGAAATCCTGGTGCGGCTGGCCGGCAGCATGGGCGTGGACGTGAAGGCACTGGTGCCCTTTGGCAAGGGCGGCGTCACCGCCGATCTGGGCCAGTCGCGCGGCGCGCAGGCCGGCGAGGCCGACCGCCACGCAGTCTGGCTGGCGGCCAATAACCTTGAGCCCAGGCTCAGCCCCTTCGATCCGCTGGCCGTATTAGACGAAATTGTCCGGCTGGTTCCCGGCTATGCCGTGGACAGGATCAATCTCTTTGGCGGCAACGATGTGCAGACGGAACCGGGTTTTGTTCCGGTCTCCGCCCTCGGGCCGCCCGACCAGGCCGGGCCGGACGGGTTGGTTCCCGCGCACGATGGCCTGTTCACCTCCGGAACGCTGGGGCGGCACAGCCCCGCGCTCAAGGAACTCGCACGGCACCAGGCAAACGAATTGGCGGAATCCGCGGCGGACTAGCGGTGCGTTCAAGATTTTGAGCAGTACAAAAACGAAGAGGCTAACGGCACGTGACGATTTTCGAGTTTTTCCTGTGGAGCCTGCTCAAGGTGGCCGTGGTGACGGTGGTGATGCTGCTCGCCGTCGCCTACACCGTGCTGCTGGAGCGCAAGCTGGTGGGCCGCATTCAGAATCGCTGGGGACCAAGCCGCGTGGGGCCATTCGGCCTGCTGCAGCCGCTGGTGGACGGCGCGAAATCCTTTCTGAAAGAGGACCTGATCCCCACCGGCGTCTACAAGCCTCTCTATCTGCTTGCGCCCATCATCTCCCTGGGCTGCGCGCTGCTCTCCATAGCCGTAGTCCCCTTCGGCGAACCCGGCATTGGGCCGGGCGGCCTGGATCTATTTGAGATTTCCAATGTCAACATCGGCCTGCTGGTCATCCTGGGCGTCACCTCCATCGGCGTCTACGGCATTGCGCTGGCCGGCTGGTCATCGAATAACAAATACTCCCTGCTCGGCGCACTCCGCTCCTCGGCGCAGTTGATCAGCTACGAGCTGGCCCTGGGCCTCTCGCTGGTGGGCGTCGTGCTCCGCGCCGGATCGCTTAATCTGCGCGTCATCGTGGAGCAGCAGGCCACCCGCGGCTTCGCCACCTGGAACATCTTCGGCGGATTCCAGTTCGTGGCCTTCTTCATTTACCTCATGGCTGCCTATGCCGAGACCAATCGTTCTCCCTTCGATCTACCCGAGGCGGAAAGCGAGCTGACCGGCGGCTACCACACCGAGTACAGCTCCATGAAGTTCGCCATGTTCTTCATGGCCGAATACGGCAACATGATCACCGTGGGTTGCGTGGCCACGCTGCTCTTTCTGGGCGGATGGACCAGCCCTTTCGGCAACCTGATTCCTCCACCGGGTAACATCCTGGTCCACGCGCTGTTTCCCATCTTCTGGTTCGTGGCCAAGGTCTTTTGCTTCCTGTTTTTGTACGTCTGGGTGCGGGGAACGCTGCCCCGCTTCCGCTATGACCAGCTGATGAACTTCGGTTGGCGGTACCTTATGCCGCTGGCCATGTTGAACATTGTGGCCACCAGCCTCTGGCTTGCCTATCGCTGATAGCGTGTTTCAAAACCTCGATTTCGCCGGATTTGCGACGTATGGAATCCGGCATCTTCGGGGTCCCCGCCAAGCGGCTGCTGGCTTGGCGGGGTGAAAGAGGGAATCCGGAGGACGAGCGGGAGGCAAGGCCCCCAGCGGTTGCCGACTACCACCTGGTCATATTCAAATCCGTCTCCGCTCAAGGCCGTGAGCGTTCTGGGGCCAAGGAGCGCCCCCAACGGGTTGGCTACTGTGCGGTATAGGTGTAGTCCGCAGACTGCCAGACTGCGTCGATCTCCCACCATAGCCGGACGTACACGGTCACTCCGGTGGTCGGCAGATCGCTGACGGTGACAGTGGTAGCCGTCGTTGCACCNNAGGTTGTGCGAGCCCACTCCGGTGGTGCCCACGTATAGTTGGTACGCCGCGGGCCCGGTCCCGGCCGTCCACGTAAAGGCCACGCTGGAACCTGACAGCACACTGCCCGGCGCGGGAGTGGTAAGCACAGGAAGCACCGGGGTGCCCGCTTCGGTGTAGGTGTA
>PLGM01000195.1:0-7991 GCA_003139795.1 Acidobacteriaceae bacterium
ACTCAAAATGGAAATATGGGCTTCATGGGACCGTAGGCGAACATCGGGTAGTCGAACACAAGATTCATCACGAACCACAGCGTTCCGACGACCAGGGCTTCGCCAACCAACACAGGACGGGCTCGAAAATAGCCGATGAGCAATGCTCCTGCGGTCAGCAAAACGACGAGATACATCAGCGTGCCGAAGAGCGGAGCGTTGGATTTCTTCAAGGGAAATGCAACGAATGAGATGGCAAAAGGAATGAACCAACTGAGGAGTCCGAGCAATACGGAGCGTTTCCAAAGGACCATATTTACCTCCACGCCTCGAGTTTAAGCCACTTCAGCTCCATGAACCGTGAAACAAGATAAGGATGTTGTTGCCGTGATAGAGTGAGAATCCACGGAGGATAGGACGGATGGCGGCTGGGGTGGAGATCCCGGGTAACGGCGAGACGATCGACCTGCAACAACAGGTGGCGCGGTTGCAGGCGCTGCTGGAGGCTTCGCGGAAGGTTCACTCGACGATTCGCGAGGAAGAAGTGCTGAAGCAGGTGCTGCGGATCGTGGTGCGAGAGCTGGAGATGGACGGGGCGGCGTTTCCTTCCGCCGGGCTGGTTTATGGCGACGAGCCGCCGGTCGACACGGGTGCGGCGCTGCGCTATCCGCTGGAGGATCGCGACGGCAGGCGGATGGCTGAGTTGGTGGTGGCGCCTCCGGACGGGCGGGAGTTGACAATTTACGAGGCGGACTTTATCGAAGGGCTCGCGTTGCAGGCCGCGGTGGCTCTGGAAAATGCGCGGAACCACAAGCGCAACGTCGAGTTCGCGCGAGTGCAGCAGGACCTGGATGCGGGGCGGGCGATTCAGCAGTCTCTGTTGCCGCAGAGGCTGCCTTCGATCCCTGGATACTCGGTGGGCTTCCGCTCCGTTACCTGCTATGAGTTGGGCGGCGATTACCTGGATATTGTGGAGCAGCCGGACTGCAGCCTGCTGATGGCGGTGGCAGACGTAGCGGGCAAGGGGTTGGCTTCGGCCATCATGGCCTCCAGCTTCCGCTCGGCCTTCAGGGCGATGGCGGTGACGGGAATGCCGCTGGACGAGCTGGCGGCGCGGATGAACCAGCACCACTGGGCCGAGGGCGAAGAAGCGCGGCGGCGGTATGTGACGGCGATCTTCCTCAGGCTGCACCCGGAGGCCGGCGAGGTAGAGGTGGTGAACGCGGGCCACAATCCGGGATTCCTGATTGAGCCGGGCCAGACCCCGCACCAGTTCGACGCGGCAGGGACGCCGCTGGGGCTGCTGCCGGGAATGCGCTACGCAAGCGAGCGGCACGGGTTTGCGCCGGGGGCGCGGCTGCTTTTTTATACCGACGGGCTGACGGAGGTGTTCAAGGGGGATGAGGAATTTGGGCCCGAACGTCTTTTAGATGAATTTTCCAAGTGCCCGTCTGAGAATGCTGATGATATTCTCGATGCATTGTGGGCGACGCTCGATGAATTCTCTTCAGGCGGCCCGCAGTCAGACGACATGACCGCACTGGCGCTGTGCCGCTGGAGGAGTAACCCGGAGATGCCGGCATGAGCGAGATAAAAACCGCGACCGTGGAGGTCCGGCTGCCGTCGCGGATGGGATTCGAGAAGGTGGCCATGAGCACGGCTGCGTCCGTGGCCAAGCTGATGGGCTTCCGCGACGACCGCATCGAGGACCTCAAGACGGCGGTGGCCGAGGCGTGCATCAACGCCATCGAGCACGGCAACCGGCTGAACGAGAAGCTGTCAGTAGGCGTGGTGCTGTCGGCAGGGGTCGACTCGCTGGAAGTGAAGGTCATCGACGACGGCAAGGGCATGAAGACTCAGCCGGCCAAACCGGACATCGACCGCAAGATGCACGGCGAGGAAGACCCGCGCGGGATGGGCATGTTCCTGATCCAGGCGCTGGTGGACGAAGCGGAGTGGGTAGCCGGGTCCGACGGCAAGAGCAGTTACGTCCGGCTGGTGATCCGGCTGGATAAAGATGCGGGATAACCGAGAGAATACGGAGACTATCGATCGTGCAGAGCGAAACCAAGTCGCGTGTTGACCAGCTCACTTCCCCGGCCGGACACCCGGTGACCGTCCTCCGTTTTGAAGGGGATATTGCCAGCACTTCAAAGGACGCGGTTCTGGGCGCTTACCAGGCGTTGCCCAAGGGCGCCGTCAAGCTGATTTTGCTGGACTTCAGCAAGGTGGATTACATCAATTCAAGCGGCATTGCGCTGGTGATCCAACTGCTGATCGAGGCCGCGAACTCCGGCCAGAAGGTATACGCCTACGGTCTTTCGGCGCACTTTACCAAGGTGTTCACGATGGTGGGCATCACCAAGTACGCCGGGCTGTTTCCCAGCCAGGCTGAGGCGTTGGCGGCGCTGTAGAGACGGCGCTGACGCGCATCCCCTGCGCGCGTAGAATGGCCGGTATGAACCTCGACGCAATTCAGGCGGCAATTCGCGAGGCCGGCTTCGACGGCTGGCTGTTCTACGACCACCATCACCGCGACCCCATTGCGGGGCGCATCCTGGGACTGGACGAAAAGGCGCACATCACGCGGCGCTGGTACTACTTTGTGCCCGCCGTGGGCGAGCCGCGCAAGCTGGTGCATCGCATCGAGCAGGGGCGTCTGGATACGCTCCCCGGCCGCAAGAGCCAGTACTCAAGCTGGCAGGAACTCGCCGGCGGCCTCGAGGCGATGCTCTCCGATGCGCGCCGCGTCGCCATGCAGTACTCCCCCAACAACGCCATCATGTACGTCTCCATGGTGGACGCCGGGACGGTGGAGTTCCTGCGCGGCCTGGGCAAGCAGATCGTGAGTTCGGCCGATCTCGTAAGCCAGTTCGAAGCGGTTCTGAGCCAGGAGCAGGTCGAGAGCCACGGCGTGGCGCAGCGGGCCATCGATGAGATTCTGGCCGAGAGCTGGCTGCAGATGGGGCGGCGGCTGCGATCCCCCGCCGGCGGCACGGGTAGCGTGACGGAATTTGAGATGGTCGAGTGGCTCAGCGAGGCCATGCGCCGCGAAGGGCTGGTGTGGGAGAACGGCCCCAATGTCAGCGCCAACGCCAACAGTTCCGACTCGCACTATGAGCCTACGGCGCAGAAAACGGCGTCCATCGAAGAAGGCGATTTTGTGCTCATTGACATCTGGGGCCGGCTGGAGAAACCGGGCAGCGTCTTCTACGACATTACCTGGACCGGGGTGGTGGGACGCGAGCCGACGGAGTGGGAGCAACTGGTCTTTGAGACCGTGCGCAACGCGCGCGACGCGGCCATCGCGGCGGTGGAGCAGGCCTTTGCGGAGGGGCGGCCGATCTGCGGCTACGAGGGCGACGACGCGGCGCGTGCGGTGATCGATGCGGCAGGCTTCGGCAAATTCTTCACCCACCGCACCGGCCACAACATCTCCCACGAGCTGCACGGCGCCGGCGCGCACCTTGACAATCTCGAGACCCACGACGAGCGCCTCATCCTGCCGCTTACGTGCTTCTCCGTCGAGCCGGGCATCTATCTCCCCGAGTTCGGCGTGCGCAGCGAGGTGGACATGCTCACCGCGCCCGGCAAGGCGTGGGTCACCGGAAGGATTCAGCGGGAGCTGGTAAGAATCTAAACGGCAGGGAACAGGGAACAGGGAATAGGCAGCGCCTCAGGAAGCAGAGGCGAGCGCAACGATGCGCGCCCGCCTCGGGGCTTCTTGCCTTGCTTCCGAGAAGCCGACGGGGTATCGATCAGATCTCGAAGAGTGACTCGGCGGTTTTGCGTTCGTCGAGAATGCGTAACGGTACGACGCAAGAGAACACCGCACCGAAGCGCGTTTATCGACTCTGAAAGCTCGCGCCGCGTAAGCGTGCAGGATGAATCTATCTCTGACTTATATCGAGTTTAATTAGAAGAGAGGAAGATTCTCGGGAAGCTGATATCAGACACTCAGATTAGTGCAAGAGATTGTGGTACACGCTCAGCTGGATGTTCTCCATCCTGTTCTAAAGCCGAGCGCCTTGTTCAGCGCAAATGGGCCGCAACTCGCTACGCCCACGGCTTGGGATACATCGGGAACCTTGCGATTGGCCCGCTGTGTTGACGGCCTTGATACTTCGGTGGTCACAACAACTCTGTTTGCTGAATCAGCGAGCGCGTATGCAATCAGGAACGGATCGCGACCGATCTTCTCAACCTCGTCGTCGTGAAGGTCGGGCGCATAGCCTGTAGCAACGACGCGTTGAACAAGGACAGCATCAACGGCCTCATCCAGCAGTAAGGCGGCCTCGATCTCAGGGGTACAAATCCAATCGAGCAGCGGATCGTCGTCCTGTCGGCCGGCCTTTATTTCTTCCATGATTTCGCGGGGAATCTTAATCCGGTTTGAAGTGGCCTGATGATGCACCCAGCTCCAAAACTCCGGAATTTGATCGAGCGGGTAATAGGTACTGTTGGCGGTGATGAGCACGTTTGCATCGAGGAGGTAGAGCATTTATTGGCTACCTCGCATTCCAGGCACGTAGATCAAAGGGTCCACATTGCGAGGTTTAACGCCGAGTACCTGTCCCGCTCTCGTGTGTGTGAGAAATCCCTCCACAAGTGAATTCTTCACGAGGTCCAAAAGGGCATGCCCTAGCCGATGCCGCTTCACAACATAGTAGCTCGGACCCCCATCGTTCTTATCTTTGCTTGCTGGCTGTGCTTGCGCTGCAATCCATTCATCCTCGTATTGCTTGTCCAACTCTCGCCATCTGGCATGCGTGATGAGGTCCACACGCAGGAGCTTGTAGGCAACCATCGGGCGGCTGATATTCCGCATGCGGGCAAATTGGGCAACCGCTTCGATAGTCTCCTGAAGAGAAGCGCGACGCAGAAAGCGCAACTCGTTCATCTCGGGTCCGGGCAGCAGCATCTCTCCTGCGACACTGTTGCAATAGCTCTCAATCTGCGTGCCGATGCTGCCACCACTTACGCCGGTGGCTCCGAGCCACAAATGCGTTAGCTCATGAAGCACTGTGAAAGCCCATGCCACAGGGGCGTCCTGGTCGTTGACGACGATAAATGGCGCAATGGGATCAGCAATGGCGTATCCCCTGAAAACGCCGCTGGGGATGTTTGTGTGATAACTGCCTAGATTTCCAAGCAGCAACACGAATGCACCCGACGTCTCAACCTTCTCGCGTAGATAGCTGAACGCCGTTTGCAGGGTCGCTTGTTGCCTGAACTGAGCGAGCGAAAAGCAGAGCCTGTCTGTTATGCGCTGCGCCAACTCTGCGGGCGGTACATCCATCGTCACTGACGCGACGTAATCCACCGCCCTTGGTTCGGTTTGTTCGAGCAGGTCTTTTACGATGCCTTGTCGTCCACGAATATCGCGGATGAGTGCATCAAGCGTAGGGTCATATTCTGGGGGCTGCGTACCGGGAGCCCTGCGAAAATCCTGGCCTCGGTCGCCCATACGGGGCGGCTCGCTCAGATAGAAAACGAGCAGAGAGCGGTGATATGCCCGCGCCATGTTTAGTAGGACGCTCCGCGACGGCTCCTCCTTCCCGGCTTCCATTGCCCGCAGGCGCTCCGCCGCTGTACGGTCACGGGTATCCTTGAACCCGAGCGCGTTCGCAGCCTCATCAACCGATAGGCCTGCCGTGTCGCGCGCCCATGTCAAAATTTGAGGGTTGAGTGCCATCGTTTATGATCCTAGCTCATCACGAGAGTAAAGGCGAGGGTATGATCCAGTCTGCGCGGACGGGAGCCGCCTCCAATTCCCACCCTGATGTTAGTTTGCACCAATCGGCCATAGTACTCATTAAACGTCGGTTACGCTACTGCAACAGGAAAGGTACTGGCAAACGCCCCTTGGTGGGAAAACACGAAGAACCGCCACTTCCGCCGCGCCGATCACTCCTCCGCTCGCTCTCCCACCGGCTTGCCGGCCCGCTGACCCGCCAGCTCGCTCATCAGCGGCCCCATCACCCTCGCCATGCCTGCCAGCTTCACCGTCTGCGCGAACTCCGCCTGCTGTTTCGCTACGCCTCGCTCCGTCTTCCGCGGACGCACCCGGAACCCCTCCTGCCGTAGCAAAGTGCGCATCGAGCCCAGAAGCTTCTCCCGCCATCCGATCGCTTCCAGCCACGGCTTCTTCTCTGCCGCCCGCTCCGCGCGCTTGCTCTCGAGCACCCTCTTGCTTGCCGCCCGCTCCTCGGCCGCCAGGTCCTCGAGCGCACCCTCCTTCGGTATCAGCGCGTACACCAGCTCGCATCCCAATCCCTTCGCCGCCCGGCTCAGCGTCGCCAGCATGATCCGGGAGTTCTTCTCCGACTCCTCCAGCCGGTGAACCTCCCAACGGCACACCCCCAGCCGCCGCGCCACCTCGTCCACCGGAACCCCCACCGCCTGCCGGATGCTCTTGAGCCACCCCGTCCCACCCCACCCCGTCCCATCGCCCTTCCGTTTCCGCGCCAGCCGGAACGGCAGCAACGCCTCGTCCAGCTCCCGCCGCAATTTGTCCCGTTCATATCCCTGCATTTCGCCCTCCAGGCGCCAAACTGGCAAAAATCGTCGTTTTTGTCCGCACGTCTCCTGAGAATGTCGCGTAAGACCAACAAAAATAATGCGTTACAATCGTTTACAAGGACCCAAAGAGGCACAAAAAGGTCCGCATCTACCACTACGCGCTCAACTGCAAATCGACAACTTGCGAGCTATCGCAAGCCAGGATGCCCTTGAAATTTGCTCTCTTGTCCAATTCTGCCAAAATTCCGTGTATTTCTACGCAAACACTTCGCGCGTTTTGTGCCCTCGCCAGCAACCACGCGCCTTTGAGCCCCATCGCCGCAAAATCAGTGCATCCCCGGCGCCACACGGATCTCAACCGATGCGGCGCTCCCTTCGCCCTCGACTCTCACATCACTGATCAACGGCCCCTCGCCCCGACCCCTGATCTCTGATCTCTGGCCTCTGATCTCTAATCTCTGATCTCTGATCTCTGGCCCCTGATCCCTGACCCCTGCCCCCTGCCCTCGTGCGATATAGTCAAAAAGGAATGGCAACAGTTGCGAACAAGAACGCCGCGGGACAGGATTCACAGCAAGGGTTTGTCTATCTTCCCCTGATCGCCGGCTGGCTGCTTCCCGGAGCGGGGCATTTTCTGCTGCGCAAATGGGGGCGCGGGGCGCTGCTGTCGGCGTCGATTCTGGGCATGTTCGCCATCGGCATCGCCATGCAAGGCAAGCTCTACGCAGGCGCGCACGACATTCTGGAGCTTCTGGGACTGGCGGGCGACCTGGGCAATGGGCTGCTTTATGTGGTGAGCCGGGCGGCGGGATGGGGCGCCGACCAGGTGACCGTGACGACGGCCGACTATGGGACGCGGTTCATTGTGGTGGCCGGCCTGCTCAACGTGATTGCCGCCGTGGACGCGCACAACCTTCGCACGGGGAGGAAAACCTAGTGTTCCGGCCCTCTCATTTTGCGGCGGTGGTGCTGTTCGCGTTGTTTGCGTCGGTGGTTTTCGGCATCACCCAGCGCGAGACGCCGCGGCGGATGATTCACTACGGGCTCTACTGCTTTGTGCTGTTCGTCGGCTCGGCGATTGTGCTCAGCTGGCTGATGTTCCTGATCGCGCGATAGATAACCGGCTGCGCTTTGCGGTTTCCTGCTTGTGGGATAAACCCGCGACTGTCAAAAGGCATCGCGGATGAGTCTCATGCTGGATGGAGTGGCGCTATGAACAAGCTTTGGCACGCTGAGAACAGGATGCCGGCGAAGGCGACGTTGGAACAAAGGATCCAATGGCACAAGGAACATCAAGAGCACTGCGCCTGCCGGGAGGTTCCAAAGAGCTTGCTGGCCTATATCAAGATCAAGAAACTAAAGTAGCGTAAGGACTTTTCACGCTTTCGGAGCAGCTTTGCCTGAGCCAGGGCAGCTTTGCCGGGCCTCGATATATGTTTCAAACGATGTTTTCGCGCTGCCAGACGGCGGCGTCGAAGCTGTGCGTGCAG
>PLGM01000195.1:8002-23499 GCA_003139795.1 Acidobacteriaceae bacterium
CTGGGTGATGTGGCCGCTCTGCGGGCTGACGCGGGAGCCCAGTATCAGCGCTACGAGTTCGCGGGTTTGGCGGTCGACCACCACGTGCGAGACCTGCGCGGAGAACGTGCCGCAGCCGGAGTAGCGGACGATGTTGTGCAGAAAGCGCTGGGAGCCTTGGACGGAGCGGTACTGGTCGTTGATGATGCTGTCGGGATGATCGCGATAGGCCTCGGAGATGAGGCGGCCGGCGGAGGAGAGGTCCTCGTCGCGCCAGGCGCGGAGTTCGAGGCCGTGGGGTAGATCCACGGCGGGCGGGCTCCAGCGACCATCGAGAAGCTGCACCATGAAGAGGCGGCGGAAAACCTGGAAACCAGCCTCGCGAAAGACGCCGGCGTGGACGCCTGAAGGGTGCAGCAGCAGTTGCGATTCGATGCGGTCGACTTGCGGCGAGTTCAGCAGCGTTTCAAAAAGATGCTTGAGGAGGGTCTGCTCGATCTGGTGGGCTGACGGTGGGGTCTGAGGGGCTGGAACCGGCCCGGAGCCGGGAGCGGCAAGGGAGCCGGCGGAATGGCTGGGCAAGGCAAAGACGTCGCCGATGACGGCCTTGGTCTCCTCGTAGACGCAGAAGGCATAGCCGGTGACCTGACCTGCCTCGAAGGCCGCGTAGCCGGGGAGCATGTGGCTGTCGAGATACTGCATCAGAAGTTTGGACGAGGTTCGATAGTCCCAGTGCAGGCGCTGTTTCCACAGTTCGCCCTCGGCATCGAGCACAGGGCGGAGCACCGGCGCCGCGAAGTGCCGCAGGTCGAGGATCTCAATGGAAACACCGGTTGCCATGCTTCTCCCATTGGAAGCAGCCAGCCCTGCGCGGAAGCGGAGCCGGCAAGGGGTCTGGCGAAGCTCCAGAATACACGCGTGCTGGGTTCTCCCTTCCGGTCACTTTGCCACGAGTTGCGGCCAAGTGCAACTTGAAATTCAGCTTATCAGCTTATCGGCGGCCGACAAGATAGACCACGAGTCCCTGCTCCGGCCAGGTGAAGAGCTGTTCAACCTGGCGGCCCTCGAGGTACTCATCGAGCATGGCCGGAGTGTTGAGGGCGATGCCGTTGCGGCCGGTGACCCGCACCACCAGCAAATGCTGGGTGTCGGGGACGCCGTCCTCCTCGTAATTGACTACTTCGCGATTGCGATAGAAGGAGAGGCCATACTCGATGTCGCGGCGGACGCGAAAGACGGCGACGGTCTGGTCGGCGGGGGCGTCGGCAGCGAGCTGATCGGCAAGGGGGCGCGCGGAGTAAGAGCGGTCCAGGAGGTGAATGACGCGCTTGGTGGCGCCGACCCCCGGAATGCCGAAGAAGGGGCCCACACCATAGAGAAAGAGGACCAGCACCACCAGCACGCCGGTGGTGACCAGTCTGAGCCTGGCCACGCCGTAGCCTTTGACCACGACGAGAATGAGCAGCCCGGCCCCGGAGGCGGCCAACGCCGCGATGGCGAGCGCGTCAGGGGGGGGCATCGCGTTGCCGTGGGCCACGAACCAGGGCAGCAATAGGGCGAACATGGTCATAACGCCGCAAAGTGCCGCGTGACCCACGAGGACCCAGCGGTTGAGGCCCGGCTGACGGCGGCGGAAAAGGTAGTCTCCGGTGAGGATGGCGATGGGGGGGATGGAGGGCAGGATGTAGCCGGGCAATTTGGACCGCGAGAAAGAGAAAAGGACGATGGGGATGAGCGCCCAGAGGACGAGAAACTCAGGAAAGGCATCGCCGGGGCGGTTAGGGGCGGGCTTGCACAGGCTGGCGCGGCGCAGGCGCCATTCGGCCACCGAGGTCAGGATGCCGTCGGCGAGGGCGCGGACGGCGATCACCGTCCAGGGCATGACGGCCAGCAGGACGACCGCAAAGTAGTACCAGAAGGGTTGGACGTGCTGGTAGCGGTCAGTGGCAAAGCGCTCCAGGTTGTGTTCGAGAAAGAACTCGCGGAAGAAGGTGGGATTCTGAAGCTGGACGGCGATGAACCAGGGCAGGACCATAGCCAGGTAGAGCACCACGCCCGGCCACCAGAAGGAGCGGCGGAGGATGGACCATTCGCGGCGCAGGAAGGCAAAGGCGGCGACGATGACGATGGCCAGAAAGGGCGCCACCGGCCCTTTGGCCAGCGTGGCGAGGCCGGTGAAGAAGTAGATGTCGTAGAGCCAGAACTTGGAATCGGTCTCGTACCAGGCGTACCAGCCGAGGAGCCCTATGGCCAGGGGCGCCGCCATCTGCATGTCGGTGGAAGCGCCGCGGGAAAACCCCATGATGCCGGCGCAGGCCGCGGTGATGAGAGCGGCATCGAGGTGGCCTCCGGGGCGGAAGCGGCGCATGTGGAGGTAGATGAGGCCGACCATGATGAAGGCAAAGGTGGTGGAGGGCAGGCGGGCGCTCCAGTCGTGGACGCCGAATTCCTGAAAGACGACCATCGCACGCCAGTAGTAGAGGGCCGGCTTCTCCAACCAGGGAAGGCCGTAGAGATACGGGGTCACACAGGCGCTGAGCTTATCGCCGAGGGTGTGCGCCGCGTCGAACCGGCCCAGCATCTCGTGGGCGATCTGGGCGTAGCGGGGCTCGTCGGCGCCCACCAGTCCCAAGCCATCTCCGCCCAGGAGGGGAGTGAGGCCATAGGCAAGAAAGAAGACGGTGAAAAGGAGAAAAGCGGCTGCCTCGCAGACGCCCGCCGAGGGAGGCAGCCGCCAGCGCAGTTCGCCGGGCGAGTCCGGATCAGGCGGAGCGAGAAAAGGTTCCAGGTAGCCGATGGCCCATTTGGGGAGCCGATGGCGCCGGGTTTCGGGTGAGTTCGGAGCAGATGATTCCAGTGCAGTCTCCACTTGCAGCGCTTCTCCAGTTCCATCATTTCCAAAGCGGGCGGTCTCAGCGCGTTCCGCACAGAATAGCAATTCCGGCTTCGGTCAGAGCGCCTGAGGGGAGCTGACCTGACCGGGAGACGGTCCGCGCCCAAAAAGCAACGCGGGGATGGTGCTCGGTTTCGACAGGGTCAAGGCTAACAGATTCGCCCGGAATCTCAAGGGCTCTCAAGCGCGTTCCCGGAGAAATGGGCCACTTTCGGGCATAGGGACGGCCGGACTGGGGGGAATGGGATTCATGCGCGGCTACTCCGTCGGGGCATCCAGCTCCACTGGCATCTTTTGCTCCGCGTAGACTTTTTGCCGTTTGCGGGACCTGTCCATGAGCTCGACGATGCGCGCCTGGAAGCGGCCCGAGCGGTCGGCGAGGAAGCTCAGTTCCGGCACGTGGCGCACCCCCATCCGCTCCTTCAACTCGAAGCGAATGAAGCCCTTGGCGGCTTCCAGGCCGGCGATGGTATCTTTTTCGGCCTGGGCGATGTCTTCGACCGCGCTGTCGACGGCCACGTAAACCCGCGCCGATTTTCCGCCGGGGTTGAGCGAGACCTCGGTCAAGTAGCAAAAGTGTATGCGCGGATCCACAAGTTCCCCCTCGATCATGGCTCCGATCTCCAGCCGCAGCGTCTCCGCCACCCGGTCCTGATGATGCTTGCGCGCTCGGTTCTCCGGCATGGCCCCTCCTCCTGATACAGGTAAACGGTTAAGCATAGCAGAGGTGAGCCGGCGGGTCAGGTCTGGCGGATCGATTGGACCGCGCGCGGCCTTGCTCCCGGCGTGTATTCCGCGAACCGGGTCTTGCTGCGGGCGCAAGAAGCGGCGTTCGGAGGAACTGCCGGTCCACATACTCCGGATACTCGCGGGAGAGCTGATCTGGCGCAGATTTCGATGGTCTTTCAACGATCCTTCGCTGGTATAGTGATTGCTCCTGTTTTCCGGGTTGAAACGCGGGGCGTGGAGGGATGAAATGATGTTGGTGCGTGGAGTTGCTGTTTGCGGGATCAGCCTGGTTTTGCTGGCGGGTTGCGGGTTGGGGTTGAGGGCGCAGATGGCGGTGGCGCCGACGGCTTACACCGTCACGGTAAGCAGTTCGCTTTTCGGCCCAGGCACAGGCCAGGTCGTGAAGACCTACCGGCTGGGATCGAAGGTGCTGTTGGACGCAGTCAGCGCCGCCGACGCGACGGACCCGAAGGCGGCACACACGCGCGGCCTCTTTGACCTGGAGACGCATAGGAACCTTTCCTGGTTCTGGCCGGACAGCTCCGCGGGCTGCTCCACAGGAACCTTCTCCGGCGATTGGGGCAATCCCTTCGGGAGCGTGGACGCACTGGCCGGCCAGAGCACCAGGCAGGTGGGAACGGAAACGATCCACGGATTCACGGCCAAGGTGGTGGAAGCGTCCAGTCCGAACGCAACGATGCGGGCATGAGTGGATGCGAAGACCGGGCTGGTGTTGAAGGCGCAGGTGAGTGAGGTGGGCGCGGCGCCGAGAACCATCATCGAGGTCAAGGACGTGAGCTTTACGCCGCCGCCGGCTTCGGTGTTCGCGATCCCGGCAAACTGCGCCGCGGAAGCCGCTGCTCCGCCGCCTCCCACCGAGGCGGAGCCAATAGCCGCGTTGACGGGCGGGAACCCGCGGGAATTTGTGAAGGCCATTTACGGACCTGGCTCGAAGAACTCCTGCACGATGGTTTTCCGGGTAGTGAAGGCCGGCAGCATGGAGTCGATCAGCAGTGGATTCCAGGTGGCGGTGGACCTGGACGTGGCAACCGAGCCTACGCCGAGTTACATCATCGGCATGAGCCCGGATGGGAACGCGACGTTCTCCGGAGGTGGCTTGCACGAAGTAACTTCGCGGATGCTCAACGGGGTCCTGCGCATCGACGACGTTCCCGCGCAGTTTTACCTGGAGACGGCTTTTGGCAATGCCGGATCGAGCTCGACGCTGATCTACCGGCAATGCTTCGCGCCACAGACGGTGTTGCTTGATGTGGTGAAGAACCCCGCCAAGCTCTCCGATGGAGGCGAGTTCCTGTGGGTGAAGTCGGGCAAGTACGCGGCGGCGGCGCACTGATCCCGGCCGAAAGCGACAAAGGCGAGGTTGCCAAGACTGTGGGATTGCGCGGTATTTCATTCGGAAGCCGCTGGCCGCGGTGGCCACGCTCCCATCAGCTCTCGATATACTCCCAGAAAGAGTCGGCTAGCTCGGCGCCGAGTTCGTTGAGCATACGGCGGGCGGCGCGTTCGACCTCTTCGATGAGCCCGTGCAGGTAGTCGCGGGAGCGGGAGACGGCCACCACGCCGATGGTGGCCGATTGCCACACCACGGCCTCGTCCATCTCGGCCACGGAGATGTTGAAGCGCTGCTTCAACTGGTCTTTGAGCGAGCGCACGACCTGCCGCCGGTCCTTGAGCGACTGGGCGTGCTCGATGCGGATTTCGAGGGTGAGTTGGGCGACGGGCATGGCGTCACGGGAATTTACACCGCTAGTGTAAGACCGTTTGCAATCGCCGGGGAAACTTTTTCTGGCGAAGAACTTACCTGTTGAATGGACCGCCAGTGCGCTGCCACGCCGGCCCTGTTTCGTCTGACTTCGCGGTCCTATATAATCGGGCGTTGGCCGCCGCGGCGGGCAGCGGAGGACTCAAATGGACATACTTTTCATGGTTCTGTTGGCGATCGTCGCGATCATCGCTCTCTCCCTGGTTCTGGGAAGCTTTTTCACGGTGAGCACGGCTCAAGTGGCCGTGATCACACGCTTCGGCAAGTTTCTGCGGGTGGCCGAGGCCGGGCTGAACTGGAAGGTTCCGTACTTCGATTCCGTGTCGGGCGTGGTGAGTCTGCGCGTGAATCAGATCACTCTAACCATGGAGACCAAGACCAAGGACAACGTCTTCGTCACCATTCCGATTTCGGTGCAGAATCGGGTTCGTCCGGAGAAGGTCTATGACGCGTTTTACAAGCTGTCCGATCCGGTGGCGCAGATCAAGTCCTATGTCGAGCAGGTGATCCTGGGTCACGTGCCGGGAATGACGCTGGACGAGGTGTTTGCCTCGCAATCGTCGATCGCCGCGGCGGTCAAGCAGGAGCTCGATGCGGACATGGCGACCTTCGGCTACGAGATCGTGAATGTGCTGGTGACCGATATCGTTCCCGATGCCAAGGTGAAGTCGGCCATGAACGATATCAATGCCGCCCAGCGCGAACAGGTGGCCGCCAACGCGAGAGGCGAGGCGGAGAAGATCCTGGTGGTGAAGAAGGCCGAGGCCGAGGCGGAGAGCAAGGCTCTGCAGGGACAGGGCATCGCCAATCAAAGGAAGGCGATCATCGAAGGGCTGCAAGTCTCGATCGAACAGTTCCAGAAGGTAGTGGATGGGGCATCGCCGAAAGACGTCATGCAGCTGGTGATGGTGACGCAATACTTCGACACGCTGAAGTCCATTGGCGAGAGCGACAGGACCAACACGCTCTTTCTATCTCACTCACCGGGCTCGGTGAAAGATGTGTCGGATCAGATTCTGGAGTCGATGCTGGGGGCGCAGCGAGCCAACGGCTGATTGGGTGTATGGGTTTCCCATGCTTTCGCCAAAAGGAAGTCGAGAGGATGGGGCACCCGGCACCGAGCTAACGGCTGAAGGTCAACAGGCGACTCAGGAATTGAGAGCGCCGGCGAAGCGGCGGAAGACTTTCAATCCGAGAACTGCGCCAGTTGTTCCGGCGTTGGTTTTGGGGTGAACAGGCTGACCACCACCATGGCAAGCACGGCCGCGAACAGCGCGGGAAAGATGGCATCGCGCGCGGCGAGGATGGGCGGAAAGAGCGCCTTTACGGCGGGAATGTTCCAGACCAGAGTGACCACGGTGCCGGCGGCGATGGCGGCGACGGCACCCCAGGCGGTGACGCGCCTGGAGTAAAAGGCGGCGAGAACGACCGGGGTGATGGCGGCAGAGTAGATGGTGTAGGCATAGAGCATCTTCTCAAGAATGCTCTGGGCGTAGATGGCCTGGTAGAGCGCCCAGCAGCCGAGCAGCACCACGGCCAGGCGCGAGATGATGAGGACCTGCTTGTTCGAGGCTCCCGGCGCGATATAGCGGACGAAAACGTCCTCGATCAGGTTGGAGGCCGGGGAGAACAGGTAGTTCGAGGCTGTGGAGATGACTTTGGCGAAGACCGCGCCCAGCAGTACGGCACCCATGAATGCGGGCAGCCCATGGCGAGCCGTGTAGGGGATGATCTCGTAGGGCTGCCGGGCCACCTCTCCTGTCGGATAGAGGGCCGAGCCAAAGACGGCGATGGCCACAATCAGCGTCTCCAGCAACAAAGTGCCCAGAATCCAGCCGATGACCGAAACGCGCGCGGCATTTTCGGATTTCGCGGAGAAGAACTTCTGGTACATGACCTGATTGCCGAGCATGAGCAGCAGGGTGGGGACCAGGAACTCGAGCGCGCGGACCAGGGTGAGGTTGCCCAGCACCTGAAAGTGCGAGGCGGGCAGTGCGGCGTGCAGACCGGCCCACCCGCCGGCCTTCAGGAAGAGATACGGCGTGGCGATGATGCAGATGACGGTAACCAGCGAGCCGATGGCCACGTCCATGTAGGCTACGGAAGACATGCCAGCCAGGCCGGTGGTAACAACGGCGAAGGCGGCGATGAGGTAGGCGCCCAATTCCGGGGTAACGGCGTCAGGGAAGATGAGGTGCAGGACGTTGCCGCCGCCCTTGAACTGGTAGCTGGTGATGCCGACATAGGCGAAGAGGATGGCGATGGTGCCGAGCACCCGCGCCGTCTGGTTGTAGCGGGCCTCGAGCAGGTCGGGGAGGGTGAATTGCGCGAATTTTCGGGCGCGGGGAGCGATGAAGTAGATGAGCACCAAGCCGAGCCAGCCACCGGCCGGTTGCCACAGCGCGGCAAATCCGTTCCTGTAGGCGTTCTCCGCGCCGGCAAAGAGGGAGCCGGCGCCGATCCAGGAGGTGAGCAGTGTGAGCACCAGGACCACGGCAGGAAGCGACCGGCCCGCCACCAGATAGTCGGCCTTGGTCTTGACCTGGGAGGTGCGATAGATGGCAACCGACAGCAACACAACGACAATGACGGCCAGAACGACAACATAAAGCTGGGACATTCGCGGGGTTCCTCGCTGGCGAAACCTGGGTTCCCACGAGTGTACCGGATCGGGATTCGCGCGGGTAGACGAGGGCAGCGGCGAAGGGGGAATGGGCGGGGGAAACTGGGCGTTGACCCGGCGCGGCGGATATTGGTACACTAGAAGTGCGGGGTGGAGCAGCCCGGTAGCTCGTTGGGCTCATAACCCAAAGGTCGCTGGTTCAAATCCAGCCCCCGCAACCAATAAAATCAATAACTTACAGAAATTGGTCACTTTCGGAAAGTCCCCGTTATCCCCCATTAGGAACAACTGCCATTTATTGGACGGTCGCAACACCCGTATTTTCAGGTGAATGCTGCGAGTTTGGGCCGAATACCAGTCCCACAACCTGACTGTTTGCACGGCGTTTCGTTTCCGTCATGGCCCGCCCATAGACGTTCATCGTCGTCTGGATCGAAGCGTGACGCATCAGTTCCTGCTGCACCTTCATCGGAGCACCCGTTTCGTCGAGCCAGGAGCGATAGGTATGGCGGAATGTGTGCCATCCAATGTCCTCTCCCAGTCCGGCGAGCTTGGCAGCCCGCTGGAGCTGCCTTTTTCGCAAGCTCTCCTGGTGGTACGGTCTTCCCGTTACCGGATTGGCAAAAACCCAATCGGTGTCTCGCGGGAAGAATGAAGCAGCGCGCCAGCTCAACAGCGCCTCGGCCAGACGATCATCGAGCGGAACATCGTCCTTCGAATATTCCGTCTTCACATCGTCCACCCTGCCGCCCACCACGCTTCTCTGAACCAGCACCGAGCGATTCTCGAAACTGAAGTCGCCCCATTGCAGGCCCAGAATCTCGCTGACCCGAAGGCCCAGGCACTGTGCGACCAGAACCATCGTGCGGTGTGGTTCGTCCAGATGCTTGAGCAGTTCAAAATACTCGGCCACATCCAGAACCCGTGGCCGCTTCAGCCGTTTGCTTGCGTTTTTCACGCGCACGAGAGAGACAGGGTTCTTACCAAGTTCGATAATGCCCCACCGCTCCGCGCACTTGAAAACCAGGTGCATGATTCCCCGCACATGAGTCTTTGACTTTGGAGCCAATGGCANNNGTTGAGTAGCGTTCCGAGAGTTCTTTCTCGACATAGCGGTCGAGCAAGGCTCCGAAAGTTGCCGCCTCCACTTCCGCTCGTGGAGACTCTTCATTGAGTCGAAGAAGAAGAGCTTGCGTAGCCTTCCGCGCCTGGGTTTCCGTCACATACAGGTTGCGATCCCCAAGGATCACACTCTGCCGTTTCCGCTCGCCCCGGGAGTCCGTCTCGTAGTAGCGAAACTCCCACACATCAGGACCGCGCTCGCGCTTCCTCAGCCGTAAACTTCCGTATTGATACCGTGTCCGAACAAACAAGGGTTACCTCCTCCTTTGTTGCGGGCACGAGTGGTTAAGAACAGAGTACCGCTGTTCGAGTTGATAGTCGATAGCGGTGTGCTCTGCGCTCTGTAACCGGCAATCGAAACCCGATGTTCGGAATCGCCAGAACTTGCCGCCGCGCACACCGGCAACGAGGTCGGTGAGCGCGTGACGCGGTCGGGATTTGGAATGTACCTCCGCGCGGGCCGAAGCCTGTTCGCTATTCAGTAAGAGTTGGAAAGCATGGCGGTAATCGAACATCGTTCGTACACTCCTATTTACTACGATGCATTCGATTGTCGGGTGTGTCTACATTGCACAGAGGAGCAATTTGCACCGTATCGACAATCGCCAAGGCACTGTTGGAAACAGAGGTTGCGCCAGGTCGCAGGAGGGAACTGAAGGCTCTTTGAGGAACCATTGGAGCAAGCAGTTTTTGATTTTATGAAATCGAAATAACATCCCCGTCTAGGGAAAAATCTCAACGCCAGCCGTAGTGCCAAAGACTATTCTGTGACTATGATCCCAAGGAACGCTTCGTTTTCTTGAGCGACCATCGGACCCGCTCGGCAATGAAACTTGCAAAGGGTCTTGCGTCCACGTCAATGCTCGCGCGACCGAGAGCCTTCAAGTACTCTGTGCGATCTTCAACACGAACCACCGTCCACGGATACCCACCCGAAGCCAGCAGAACATTCATCAAGAAGCGGGCCATGCGGCCATTGCCATCGGGATAGGGATGAATATCGCCAAAGAGCCAATGACCGAGTACGGCCCGAACAGATGGTTCCGGTTCCGCCTCGATCAAATCGAACAGCGCGGGCATAGCATCGCGCACAGCTTCCCAACGCGGCGGAACATACCTGGAATTTCGCAGGTAAACGGCGTCATTCCGATAACCAGCCAGGGCCGAGGCCGGGATCAGACCGGAAACAACACATGGCTCAAAAAGCTCTCTGTACCACTGCTTGTGATCCGCTCTGGCAATCGCTCCCTGATTCTTACCGGCAAGCACTTTGGACACGGCGGCCTTCACTTTTTGAAAAGCTTGCCAATACCCACGCGCTGCCAGCGCATCCCGGCTTTGCCGATCTGCTTCGTGATGCGCCGGGTCCCATGCTCCCGACATGACCCTCTCAACCAACTCCGGGCTGACGCGGTAGCCTTCGATAGACAGCGAATGATAGGCATCGCTCTGGTAAATCCCATCGACAAAATCCAGATACGCCGTCTGCTTTTTGGGCAACCCAGGCGGCTTAGGAAAACTTTCAAGTACGGCATCTCGCGATGCCGACCAGATGGCCTGAAGCCTGCCAGCGATGGGCGCTTCCGTAGCCGGGCCTATTGCGAATACGCGCTGCGCAACTTCAAATGGGTCTGTCTCTCGAACGTCATACCCTGCGGCCTTCATCGTCGAGAGAATCTCGCCAGCCTGTCCCGCGCGGCCGACACGACGCAAGGCACCTGCTAGACGGCCGGCAATAGCAGAGTGCCCGCCATCCAGAAGAGGCCTGAGCAGTTCAGATGCATCGCGGATGCCCGCCAGGACGACTTGGGTTTCAATCGGGTTGCGAACATAAAAGGACTCTGGTACTCGAATCAGCGCAGCCGCAGGAGAAAACACTCGCAGGCCATTGCGGACAACCAGATTGTTGCGTGATGGAAGTTGCTGCTCCTTCAGGTCGTACAGCGACGAGCGAAAGAGCAGCTCGGCCGTGTTGTTATGACCTTTCGGGCTGTAAATGACCAGTTGAGCCGGAATAATCGTATTTTCAGCGTGGAGCAGAAGCGATTGTTCCGGTGAGAGATGCCAGTCTTTCCCGAAACGTTCGTTGCAATATAGGGCGCAAAACTCCCAGAAGGACGCAAACCACGGCGTGCTGTCTCCGGGCCGCGCGCCAGGACTGGCTGAGATCAGCCAGCCTTTCATGACCGCTTGCATGAATCCATGTTTCAGCAGTCTATCCCGATGAACCCGGCTCAATTCGCTCGATTGAAAAACACGCCGCCCGTCTTTCTGGAGTTCCTGGAGAACGCTCAGAGATGCCGCCAATTTTTCGTTCGGTGTCGCCATTTGCACCTTCCCCTTTCCGGGCGAATACAAGTTTACCGGGCCGCTCAATCGCAAGTATATGCTGACGTGCGCTTACAAGTAAACTGCGCTGTGTTGGTGCAAGTGAATTCGGCCAACGTCGGCTATAGCTTCGCCTTTGCCAGCCTGCGCAGAAAGCTTTCCTTGGCTGCATGGGTCTTGCGGAGATCATCCATTGTCAAATGGAATTCATCTTCACCACCCTGACGAACAGCCAAATCATGCAGATTCGATAGCAGCATCACAGCCCGGTCGTAATCATTTGGCTGCCGCTTCTGAATGTACGCATCCACCTCTTTCCAGACCGCTTTTTCGCGCTTTGCTAGTTGGTCCAGGAAGAGTGCTCGGTCGGCTTCCTCCTTTGCCCTCTTTCGCGCTGCCTCCGCTGCTCGCTGCGCATTCAATTTCCGCTTACGCTCCTCGGCGCGGGCATGGGATGCTACCAGAAGATCAGCGACTGTACGCCGATCAACTGCTCCGCTATCTGAGACATTGACGTTCTCATGCTCGAAGCGGCGCAGAAGTTCGATCCTCCACCGTTCCTCCGTTTCTGTCAGCGCGCTTACAAGCAGGCAATCCTTCTCTTTCTCAGTCAAGCCTCGAATCCAAGTCGCAAGCTCCTTGCGCGACGGTGCCGCTTTCAACGGCTCCGAAGCAGTGGCGGCAACTTCGACGAGATCCTCATCGATGTCAAGAAACTCAATCAACGAATCGTATGGCGCTGACAGTTCGCGCAGCCCGGCAGGTACGAGAGGCTCCAATACTTCGTCGGAGAATTCCCCGTGTTGCACACAGAAAAGCCATCCGAGGTAGAGCGCGCGGAAGTCGCCGCGAAGCAGATCGGCGCGCAAAGAGATCAGCGATCCCATCCAGCCAGTGCCATCATCCCAGTCATCGTCGGGTTCTGCTTCATTTTCAAAGGAGATCGTCACGAATTGTCCGGTACAGCGCACCTGCGCGGACTTTCCCGGAAGCATTGCTTTGAGTTGTTTCGCGTCAACCAACTCCTGCGGCAAACGAAGATGAAACTCTCGCGTGCCCCAATTCGCCACGTAGAGAAACGCATCGAAATACGTGGCCAGGAGTTTGAGCGGATCAGCCTTCAGGTCGCCCCATTCGTAATGATTCGTGAGACTCGTCGAGGTAATTACGGCGCGCGTGGAAATGGACCGCAGGGCGGCCATCTCGGTTTTTGTCAGTGCATGATCAATTGCCTTGAAGTCGTAATACTGGTATTCGCTCATTTAGAACCCTTTGCGCCAATGGCTGTATGCCGCAATCCACTCCGCGCCTGCTGGTGCGGGTTTGGGCAGCGGCAGATCGAGGATTTCAATTCTCTGCTTGACTCCGTCACGCCGACAAACCGCGACAATCCGCCCGTCGCGCGTCATATCCACCTTCTCCACAATGGCCTCAACCCCGAGAATACTCACAGTAAAAGACAGTGCAAGATGCTCCTCGATCATGGTAAAGAAGCCTCCAGTCTGCTCCTCGTCGCCATAAGCATCGACGATGGCTTCCTCGATCAGAGATTCCAGCTTCGCCTTGCTGAAGGAGGGGAGATTGGTCTCCCGTCCAGGTTTCAGTTTGCGATTATCCATGTGAACCACTACCTGCTTGCTTTGTTTCTGCGTCATATTCCTCCATTAAATCCGATGCAGCTATACAATGTAAAAAGAAATCGTTGCAGATTGTGTTTTCTCAAGGATGATGCATATGGATGAATCGCCCGCACAAATAGCCCAGCCATTTCGATGGACGCTCTACTCGTACATTGTCACGCATGATACTGGCTTTGCTCCGAATCCGTTCTTCGGCTACTGCACGCTGGCTTGCTGCAAGCCCGATATCCGCCGAACTGCAAGAATCGGAGACTGGGTGGTCGGCTTGACGCCGAAAGCAGATGGGAACCGCGTCGCATATTTCATGCAAGTCGACGAAGTCATCCTATCGTTTGATTTGTACTGGCACGACAGTAGGTTCGAGAAAAAGAAGCCAAGATATGATGCCTCGGTCGTGTTGAAGTGTGGCGACAATATCTATGAACCGCAAGGTAATGGGGAATATCGACAACTCCGATCCATACATTCACATCGCCAGACTGATGTCGAGGATATTGCAAAAAAAGCGGCGGATATCAGAGGAAAACGAATCCTAGTATCTGAGACATTTGCGTATTTCGGCGCGAGAACGCCGGAACTACCAGCATCGCTTGATTCTCTCATTGTTGGACGAAAACATAAGTGCTGTTTTTCGGACGAAGTGAAGTATGAATTTTTGCGTTTCGTCAAGAGTATTGGCCTAGGTGGCGTACGTGCGATTCCTCGACAGTGGCGAGACGGCGACGACTCTTGGACGAAAGTATGCGGCGGTTGTGCGGGGACAAACAGATGAAAATCATTCTAAGCAGAAAAGGATTCGATTCGTCTTCGGGCGGAGTGCCAAGCCCAATCTTCCCCGATGGTAGGATGCTTTCGTTGCCAATCCCTGACAGAGCATCAATCGTGAAATATAACGAAATTACTGGCAATAGTTGGGCTACTATTGGGGATCTTGTGGAACAGTTGGCGGGAATCCCGCAAACTTATCATGCTCATCTTGATCCCGATCTTTCCGATTGCAGTTTTCCTAGGGCTGAAGGATGGCGACCAATATTCGGACAAGCGGGTTCATCGGAAAGTCACCTCAGGAACCAAAGTGTTGGTTTGGGCGATGTATTCCTCTTCTTCGGCTTATTCCGCCGCGTAGAAATGCAAGGTTCTGAGTGGAAATACATTCGGGGTAGCAAACCAATACATACAATATTCGGGTGGTTGCAAGTCGCTGATCGAGTCGCAGTATCTGATTGGCCAACTACAGACAGATGGGCTCAGTATCATCCTCACTTCGCGCGTAAGGAAAATCCGAATAATGTGCTTTACGTTGCTGCTGATCGACTGAGGCTGCACGGGAAGAACTGCCTCGGCGTCGCCGGCGCCGGAACATTCCATTCATTTTCACCGCTTCTAAAATTAACAGTTCCAGACTCCAACCGTCCGGGTTTATGGTCACTTCCAGGATGGTTTCATCCTGGAAATCATGCCTCGATCTTGAGCTATCATCGTGATTTATCCCGTTGGCAAAGGTGCGAAAGTGGAGTGACACTCTCTTCCGTATCGCGCGGGCAGGAGTTTGTTCTCGACTGCGAGGACTATCCAGAAGCAACCGAATGGCTGTGGAGTATCCTGAGATGCTCCTCTGAGTAACATCAGACGATCAACCTTCTTGCGATCCTCGGCTGTGGCGCTTAGATATGACTTCCAGTCGCGATCTGCCTTGGGCATGTATCCAGATCGACCGTCGGCATTTTCCCAGCGAATGGCATAAACATCTTCACGTCCACGGAACAAACTGCGGAACAAGGCGATTCGCTGCTCTGCAGTGGCCACAACAGGATTCCGTACCTCACGTGCAGAATTGGAGACTTGAGGGGGATCATCAGTGAAATTCGCGGATTCCGGAATTCGTATGTCATGGGCAAACAAGAGGCTACGCAAGCGGGAGTTCTCTTCTCGCAGTCGTCGCACTTCCACGAGGGAAGCGCCAGCGTCGGGAAGCTCACCATCAACTTTATTCACCCTGGGTCTCCGTCCGCCGACAAAAGTCTTCTTGAAATGCGTAAAATAATCGTACATTGCTGGGCTGCTGTGACGCTCAGACGCTATAGTGATTCCCAAGAATCACCGGCTCAATGCCAGATCGTGCCGATGGCCATCCTTTTTCCGTAGCACCGACGGTTCGATGGTCTGGAAGAGCGACTGCGCAGGAACACGCTTTGGCACTGACTGAACCGGCGTCTGCTCTCTCGCCAGTTCAGTTGCCGATGGCCGTGCCGAGGAGACGCCGAGCAAGTTGCGTAATTGCTCACGGTCACTGGTGACCACGACAATTTCCTTTCGGCCACGCGAGGCCCCGACGTAGAACAGCTCCTGCTTCATCGCATCGGCGGAGAGGATTACCGCGTCCACCGTCTTTCCCTGGCT
>PLGM01000153.1 GCA_003139795.1 Acidobacteriaceae bacterium
CGCTGCGCGGCGGTCTTGATGTAGGTATTCTCAGGCCCGCGAATTCGAACATTGAACGAAGGCGCCGTCAGAGGGAAGTAGGACATACCCGCTTCGTAGGGCAAAACGGCATAAACGCCCTGAGCACCAGTCGCTGTCGATCCTCCTACAAAGAGACCAACGAAATTCATGTTGTTGGCGATGTACCCCGCCTTGACTTCGAGGCGATCGTTCCCGATTTCTTTGTAGAAATAGAGGGCCCACAACTGCAGCGACTTTGGACCAGCGGGGTTCCAGCTCGCCCAGTTCCATACTCCGCCCATATACAACTGCGCTCGCTGTAAATGCAGTTGATGAAGATCGGCCGAGAGGATCGGCTGCACAAATGAACTTTCGAAAGCGCGCTGACCAACGTAGACCTGCTCATCAGCAGGCACAGGCGCATCAAGCATGTTCTGTGTGTACTGCGGCCCCGTAATGACTCGAAAGGCAACGCCCTTGCGAAAGAGTGCCCGGCGAAATCCCGAATCAACGTCGATGACGCTGTCGGAAAATGGCGGCATGGCGGCATCTCCTCCGAGGTAATTCAGTTCCTCAATGGAACGTTCGGCAGGTGTTGGGGAATCGGGAAGGCCCTGACTCGCATCCTTGCTTTGTGCGTTGCTCAATATGCCGGCACACAGCATGAGCGCAGCTGTGAGCATTCCCCTGATCCTTCGGTCGTTCCTCTCTTGCATTTCTCATCTACCTTTAGTCTTTCTGTTTGCAGTAGGACTTTCAGCCCAGTACCGTTTATCTCAACAGGCTCAGATTCAAAATGCACTGCATACCATCAGACCACGTTCAGTATAGAGTCGGATCCCCGCCTCGGAGTCTGCCCAGTGTAGCGCTGTGGACGACAGCCTGATTCATCGGTTCCGGTCGAGTCACCGGCATGCCGGACAGAACCCAGTTTTGCACCCGCAGCCGAGTTGGGGACGGATAGGCGACAATCCGATCGGAACCCACAAGACCGGGCCGCCCGGCCCCCAAACCACCACCCATTGCGCCGGCCTCTCCTCCCGATCACATTACAACGCCCCGCAGGAGTGGTATTCTGGCACGTCATTTCTGAGCAACGAGGGGGAAGACGTGAGAAAAGGCATCATACTGGCGATCGGCGGATTGGCATTTTTGGCGGGGTGCCAAAACCAGGGGGACAAAGCCCCTGGCATTCCCGTTGGGCCCAAATGGAAGGGACCTACGTACCGTATTGCGTTTGACACCAAGGCAGCCAAGCCCAGCCCGGAAGGCATCACCCTTCCGGCCATCAATTTCAAGGCCAACCCTGACGCGCTGGAGAAGAGAGCCACCCTCGTCGTCCGGTACGACTCTTCCGGGGTGAAGAAAGACAAGCTGATCATCAACCAGATCATCCTGGCCCCGGTCGATATCTCCGGCGCGGAGGGAAGCCTTCCCGCCGACTACATGGAACAGGCGGATAAGGGGCTGGCGCTGTTGACCGGAGTCTACTGCATGAAGGGGAAGGTCAAGGTCACCGTGGCGCTGGCCCGGTCGTCGCTCTCCCCACAGGCCCGGGATGCTGAAATCAATGCGAAGCGGCTGTCAGACTGGGTGACCACCGAGGTCGTGATCAAGAACCCCAAAAGGGGTTGTTAGCACTCTCTCGCGGACGCGGCGCTCGCCTGCTGGCTCAGCGCTGGAGACCCTCCTGGGCACATTGTGCTCGGCTGGAGTCACGCTAATCAGACGGGAGTTCCCCCGGCTCTGCAGGGGTGTCAGTAGCAGTTTGACATTTGCGGGAGTCCATCCAAGAAACTCCGAGAGGTGAGCCGCCAAGCACACTTCAAGGAGAATCCTGGATGGACGAATATGGGAGCTTAAGCCACTCCAAGTGGGAGTGCAAGTATCACATTGTTTTTATCCCCAAATGCCGGCGCAAGGTGCTGTACGGGAGCCTTCGCAAGCATTTGGGCGAGGTGTTCCGAAAACTGGCCGAGCAGAAGGAGTGCCGCATTGAAGAAGGGCATCTTCTGGCCGACCATGTCCACATGATGATCTCGATCCCGCCGAAGTATTCCGTGTCGTCAGTGGTTGGGTTCATCAAGGGCAAGAGCGCGATACACTTGGCGCGGGTGTATGGGGAGCAGAAGCAAAACTATACCGGGCAAAGCTTCTGGGCACGCGGATATTTCGTGTCGACGGTGGGCCGAGATGAGGCCACGATTCGCGACTACATCCGCACCCGGAGCAGGAAGACAAACGGATGGATCAGCTCAACATGTGGAAATGACCTGCCGCCGAAAAGGTGGCCCAACTCAACCGGGGCCGCGTTAGCGACCCCGCTCAAGCCGCTTTGAGCGGCTCACACAATGAAGCCCCCGGCTCTGCCGGGGGTAATCTCACTGAACAGTGGGTCTCATCGCGCGTGCATCAGGGCCACGCAGGCAGCCGGCACAAGCGGCAGGAACAGTTGAATAATGCAACGCATTCGGATAACCGTAATTCCCAGTGGGATTGGTTTAGCCTGCCTGCAAGCTCGGACGCGATCAAGGCAGCACTTCAACTCTTGCGGGGATCACTCGACGAAAGCCGAAGAGTATCCAGCCCGAACCGTCTGTTGAAAAGCGTTCCACTTACAGGAGCCGTCAGCCTGACTGCAGCCGGGCACGAACACTGGCACGCGCTCAGGCGGAGTTTTCACGCTCAGCGGTGTGGCATTGCGCATCTGGTCGAGAGTCTGCGCCTCATAAAAGGTCCGCACCGAATACTCTTCCGTGTCGCGGACCTTCCATAATTCAAGAACAAGTGCTCCGCCCGGCGGAGTATCGTCTCTTCGGCCATCGATCAGCCACGAAAGGCCCAAGGCCCCGGCAATATTTGCAAGGTTTGTATCGTGCCCAACGAGGATGAGAAGGCGGTCGCCGGGCCTGGTAAGCGCGCCCGTTACCGGATGGCTGGCGGCTTCCTGCTCCATGGACTGAAGGATGTGGATCAGCAGGTTGGAAGATTGGGCGCGAGCAATATAGCTGGTGCGCTGTGAGATGTCCTCATTCGCGGTATGCAGTTGTAAGAACTCTCGCAGCTTCCCGATGTCCACTCGTCCCCAGCCGACCTTCGCTGCTTCCATGCCCTCGGTGTATTCGAGCAGCAGGTTCTCCGCCATGGTGGAGGCCACGCTCAGAGGCGTGTGCAGCTCGACCAGATGGTCGCTCTTGCCCTGCGCAATCGAAGAGGGAATATCGAAGATGGATTGAGGCGCTGCTGTGGCGGCGCTCGGGCAGGTCGCGCCGGGATTGCAACTGCGCAGAATATCTTCAAGTGCTTCCAGTTGGGGACGGTATGCTTCGGAAAGCCCCTGTGGATTGTTGCCGATGCGGCCGGAGACTGCCGCTGTGGCCAGCAGCTTGTCGGGATGACCCACTCCCGCCTCCAATGAATGAAACAACGGATCGGCTGTTCCCTCCGCAAGGGCGCTGATTTCGAGCGCGCAGCCCGGCGCGAGCCCCGCGGCAAGCGCCTTGCCGGTCTCGCGGGTCCGCTGATCGGAGTCCGCAATGATCCTGATGTGGCCCGCATCGCCGCAACCGCTTGGCGCAATCAGTCCCTGCGCTGCCAGTTGCTCGCGGTCGTAGGCGCCGAACAGTGTCATCAGATGTGCCCCATGGGCGGTCAGGTAGCCCGGAGGAACGCTCCACGCCGGCCATGGCTCAAATGAGTATTGATTCAGCTGACCGGGCTTGCCCGTGGGCGAGCGCACCCCATGGCGGCTCACCATCACCACCAACCTCAGCTCCTCATCTTTCTCCACGGCAGTCTTCGCCGGAACCGCGTTCGGCGCTTGAGCCTGGAGGGTGAACGCTGTGCTCAAGCAGAAGCAAAGAGCAATCTGCCGAATGCCGCCGGAAGGGCTATGCATGGCTGTGTTCCTCAATGGGTATTTGTTGAATACACGCGAAGCTCCGCGGGACGTTCGCCCGCGCCTGGCACGCCGACATACAGCAGACTCTGCGCCGGAACAAACAACGCCGTCTTCGCTCCGGCATTCGTCGACTACCTCTCGCGGTTCGAGGTCCAGCGAATTCCGCCGGCATAAGTGGGGTGATAGTATTCGCGCTGGACGACATACTGCGGGCTGCCGTTGTAGAAGCCGAAGACTTCATTGTTCAGGTTCAGCCCATAGGCATAGATCTGGAAGCCCAACGGCAGGCTGTAGCTGGCTTGGGTGTCGAACTGGAAATGCGCATACAGGTAGTTGTCGCCAGCCGGACCAGCGGTGCCGTTGACTTGTGGGTTGGGCTGGGTCTCCTGGTTGCCATTGCTGCCCAGGACGGGATTACCGCTCGAATCGAAAACGTAAGCAAGGTTCTCGTACTGATAGGCGTAGATCATTTTGTCGTCGAAGGTCATGCCAACGCGCATCGAGAAGTGCCTGGTGTCGAAGGTGGGGCTGATGTTCCAACTGTTGGGAGCTTGGCGAAGCAGGGCTGGGCTGTCAGTGCGCAGCGGATCGACGTTATTGGCCTGGGAGTTTGTATAGCTATAGTTGGCCGAGAGGCCTGCTCCCCCCAGCACACCGGGCAGATAGGACATACGCTGCTGGTAGCTGAACTCGACACCCTGCACATGAGCGCTGCCAGCGTTGATCGGCTGCGTTACAAGAACCTTCGTGCCAGCCGGAACATGGGGGAACGTCGCGGTGGAATAATACTGCTGAGTAACGATCGGATCCGCCAGGTCCTTATAGAAGTAACCCGCCTGAATCAGGCCGAGTGGGCTGAGATACCGCTCGTAGAGAATGTCGTAGTTATTCGCGTGCTCTGCCTTCAAATTCGGATTTCCAATGCTGAGGGTAACAGGCGTTTGGCTCAGAACAGGCTGGCTGACCGCTGCGGTAATATCCTCGGGATCGGGCCGGGAAAGGCCGCGTCCGTATACAAGGCGCAGGTCTGAATCTTTATCAAGAGCAAATCGCAACGAGCCACTTGGCAGAACGTCGAGGTAGTCTCCGCCCGCCTTGAAGGACAATGCGTTCGCGGTCTCGTCAAAGCTGGTCGTGTCCACATGGGTGGCTTCAAAGCGCAGACCGGTTACCAGGCGAACACGGCTTGCGAGCTCGATCGTGTTCATCACATACCCGGCTGGAATGCGCTCGATGAGATCGTAGTTATTCGAATTCACCCCCGGGCCGCCTACGAAGACAAGCTGGCTCTCATTACTTGTTACCCAACTCTTCAACTTACCCCAATCTGTAATTGCCGGGTATTTTCCATAGGTTCCGTCATAATAGTTCGGGTCCGTGAAGCTACCGTACCACTCTGGGTGTTGCGCAACCGGGACCGGGATGTAGTTCCCATTGCTATCTTGCGGCGCAAACCACGACGAATTGTAGGTGTCGTCGAACTTATGCTCGTTGCGGATTTTTGCGCCTAATTCAAAAGTACCGAAGTGCGAGCCCATGTGATACATCCTGGCGTAGGAGCCCGACGCCTGCAGATTGAGTTGAACGCTCTGTCCGAATGTTGGATAGTCAAATTCGTTGAAGCCGTAGTTATTCCGGTCGAAGGCGTTCTCGTTACCGGGACCAGAGCAACCCGCACCCCATGCGGGCCGGTCGACGCTGACGCCCGGAACGTTCGCGCAGTTATAAGCAACTCCGTCGTTGTTCGGCCCTAACCACTGGAAGCTTGCGCCGCCGCTTCCGCTCAACGATCTGGAGCGCGAAACGGACGCGCTCCAAAGAATGGTAGAGGCGTTCATCACGTGTTTGCCTTGCAGAGCCAGGCTGCCGACGGCCATGTTCGGACGGCGCCAATCTTGACTGTAAACCGGGGCGCTCTTTAGGGGATTGGTCGGATCGAACAGGCTCGAGTCGTTCATGGTGTATACCCACTTATTGCCCCAGTTGCGAAAAGTGGAAAACAGGCCGCGAAGAGAGATGTCTGAGCCTTCATGCAGCTTATAATCCGCACTGCCGGTCACGCCCCATCGGGTGCGGTTATAAATGTAGTCGCGGAAGTCCATGCTATCGTAGTGCGGGGTTGCGCTGCTTGTGGTTGGGACAGGCTCAATGTCGTTGATGCCGCGGCCGTTGTAATCATAGGTGCCGCCGATCAAGATACCCAGTTTCTTGTCGGTCAGGAACCGGCGGCCAATGGTTCCACCCATCTGATCCACCTCACGGCCACCGATTATCGGTGTGTAACCGCCTACACCGTAAAGAGTGATGGTTGGTGTGTCGGTTGCCGTCTTGGTGACCAGATTCACTGAGCCGCCAATTCCGTCTGCATCGATGTTGGCCTGCAGCGTCTTGTTGATCTCAACCGAGTCCACCAGGTCGGAGGCGATGGTGTCGAGCTTGATCTGGCGAACGCCTGATTCGGGCGAAGGAACGGTTACGCCGTCGATCATGGTGTTGCTCAGCCGCGGTTCGGTACCGCGAATCTGCACATACTTGCCCTCGCCCTCGTCGCGTTCGATCGTGACCGACGCCATGCGGCCGAGTGCGTCCGCGATGTTGGCGTTCGGCAAAGAGACGATCACATCGGACGTCAGCACCTGCAGAATATTCTCCGCGGCGAGAGTGCGATTGATGGCCTCAGCCTCGCCGAAGGGGCGATCGGCTGTAACGATAACCTGGTCGCTCACTTTTCCAATCTTGAGAATGGCATCAATGTGAGCTGTCCGCCCCGCCACAACCGTTACGGTACCGTTGTAGGGATCAAAGCCAACATAGGAGACGGTTACGGCGTATGTGCCCGGAGTCACTTCGGTGACTGTGAACTCGCCTTGTCCGTCCGTTGTTACGGGCCTGATCTGCGGTTGCAAACTAATCTTGGCGCCCTGAAGGACTGCGCCTGCCGAATCCTTTACCACCCCGCTGATGACACCGTTGCCGGACTGGCCAACGGCTGGAATCGAAGCGAATAAACAGAGAAGAAGAATTGAGAGAGAGAATGATCGTTTGCTCATGGCACTCCTCATCCCGGCATTGCGCCGGAAATTGAAACAGGATGGAGGTCGATTAATCGACCTGTGCGCAGAGTATGCGGTTTACTCAAAGCTGTGTTAACAACTCTGTGAATTTTTCTTAAGGTTCGGATGCGAATGCTTACGTGAATGTGAATGTGCGATGAATCTGAAACTGTGCCTACGCATTTTCTCAGGGAATCGCGCTTACGCTGGAGAGTACAGGGCGCATGCGAATACTTATCGTCGAGGACGAGCCGCGGATGCTGGAGTAGCTGCGCACGGGACTCTATGAGCACGGCTTCACCGCCATGACGGCGGGGGTTCGCCTATCTCGGCGACCATCCGTTCCTGCCGCAGCCCTCCCGGAAAGACATTGGCCCTCCCCGCGGGGAGGGCCAACGCGCCGCGCTCGTTGCAACCGCTCTAATTCACAGTCACAGAGAACGTGGTTGTGTTTCCTGTGCTCTGTGAGGGGTTACCAGTACCTGTCACCGTAAAGGTATAGTTGCCGGCAGTCGTCCCGGTATTGCCACCACCGCCCCCGCCCCCTCCGCCGCCGCCGCAACCGGCAGGGCTGCCCAGAGCTACCATGAGCACCAACACGCCCAGCATCGACCGCCAGCTACGCCGCCGTGCCGGAATCCCCAGGAACACCAGGAACGCCAGTACCGCACCGCCGCCCGCGCCCGTCCATCCGCTGCCCTTGCCGCCCAGCCTGGGATAAACCAGCTCACTGCTGCTGGCTGCCGTGGTGGTCACCGACACAGTTGTCGTCCCGCTCGTGGTGCCGGAACTCAGCGTGATGGTCCCCGCACCGCCCGAGCAGGTGGGCAGATCTGTCGCCCCGTTGGGAGACGTGGTTAACACACAGCTTATCGTCACAACGCCCGCATACCCGGTGGTGGAAGCAACCGTAATGGTCGAAGTCGCGCTGTCTCCAGGGTTGATTGCAGACGGCGACGACGTTGTCACCGCATAGGTCGCCGCTCCCGCCGCGCTAACCGTCACAGTCACCGTCGCAGTTTGCGTGATCTGCCCCGACATCCCGGTGATCGTCACCGTGTAGGGGCCGGGGGAAGTCGTTCCGCTTGTGGTTACTGTCACCACGTCCGTCCCCGAACCGGAGACCACCGAGGGCGAAGCCATGCTGCATGTTGCCACACCCGCGGGGCCTACAATCGTCGTCGTCACGGCGCAGGTCAAGTCCACCGTCGCAGTAAACGAGCCGACCGGAGATACGGTGATGGTCGACGTGTTACCGGTTGTGGTGCCCTGCGTAATGGTGAGGCTCGTGGGGTTGGCGGTCAGGCCGAAGCTCGCCGTAACCGAAGACCCGGTCACCACCGCTTCAACTGCGGTCGTGTGAACGTACTTTCCCGTCGAGTCCGCGCCGGTGATGAGCACGTTATAGCCCAGGTTGGGCGAACCCGCCGTGGCGTCGATGGTCAGCGTTGCCGTTGTGCTTGTTCCGCTGCTCAGGGTGGGAGCCGTGGGCGCAATCGAGCAGGTCACCCCCGCAGCCGCCGTGCAGGTCAGATTTACCGCGCCGCTGAAGCCGTTCACCGAAGCCAGGTTGATCGTAGCCGTTCCGCTGCTGGCGCCCCCGCTCACGCTTATGGGAACAATAGTACTCTGCGCCACCAGCGAGAAGTCCGAAAGCGGGTTCGAGATCGGGCTCTCGTTGTTCAGCGTAACGGCGGAGGGATAGTAGGTGTTGTCGCCGGTGTACTGGAGGGTGATGAAGTTGGCTCCCTGGAACAGGTCCTGACTGTCCAGCGTAATGCTGAACGTTGAGACCACCCCGCTGGCCGGCGAGTTGAGACCGACCTCGATATTGGAGAATCCGGACGAGAAGACGAATACGCCGCCGGTAGGCGCCGGCTGTCCACTCTGACCGGTTACCGTCCCGGTGATGGTGATGGAGGAAGTTGGCCCGATGTTCCCGGTCATGGTCGCGGCGGTAGTGGAGACTTGGCCCCCGGTCGGCGCCGACACCTGCACCGGGACGCCGCCCGAGTTGGAAGAGTTGTAGTTCCCGTCCCCTGGATAATTCACCGTGACCGTATAGTTCCCGTATGTGCCTGCCGGAATGGTGAACGCCGCCACGCCCTCCGGGGCTCCAGTCGACGGATCCACAGCCGCGGTCAGGGTCGCGCTCGCCGGCACACCGGATGGGAATCCGCTCACCGTGATCGTCCCCGTCGGCGGCGCCACCGGCACAGGATTCATGCTGGCCGACGTCGCGACTGAGTAGATGGCTCCGTTCTCCACCTGGACATTCACCACCGTCGGCTGGTTCTGCGCGCCGTAATACCCGGTGGAAGAAACCTGATTCGATGCGCTGAGGCCAATCACCGGCGTATCCTTCACAACCGTAAAGGCGATCGGCGCAGCCGCCGTCGATTTGTTATAGCTCTGGTCGCCGCTGTAACTGGCATTCACCGAGTGCGCGCCGACACTGAACGGCGCGTTGTACTCCGCGTCGCCTTCGGCGTTGATCACCGCCGTGTTCAGGGCCGTCGAGCCGTCGGTAAATGTCACCGTCCCGGTCGGCATATCGAAGGTCGGACAAACTGCGCCACTGGTGTTAATGCAGGTCTCTTCCGCCGCAAGATCCGAACTGGGCGTGACCTGTCCACTGAGAATCAGCTGTGTCCCGTAATCGACGCTGGTTCCAGGACCCGATGAGGAGGTATATGTGCCCAGGGGCGAGAACAGGTTGAACGCGATGCCGCTGTTTTCCGGACTCACCGTAATCTGGACCGGCGTGGACGAGCTCAGGCCGTTGGTCGCATCGCCGCTATACTGGCCCCAGATGTTATAAATGCCGCCGGGCAGATTAGGGACCGTGCCCGTATAAGAGCCGTCGCTCAGCGTAAAGAACGTTTGCCCCTGCTGGCCCGCCTCCGTGCTGTCGGTCAGCACCCCAACATCGCCCGTCGGCGTGCCGCTGGCCGTTGTCACCTTGCCGCTCACGGTGATCGCCGTTCCGTGCGTGAACGAGGTCGATGACGGCGTCAGCGTGGTCGTGGTGGTGGTGAACTTCACGCTGCCCCAGTTGGTCACAAGCTGGTTGGCGTCGATGGTCCCCAGGCCGCTGGCCTCGTCATAGCCCGCGACGGCGTTGTACCACGCTGTCGTCCCGGTGCCGATCATTCCCTCCAGGATCTCGACTAGGTTGCCGTTGGAATCTGTGTACTCGAGGGTGATCGGGTTGGGAGCGGGCGCGCAGTTTGTGGTAGCGTCGGTCAGATCGCACGGAACGGTGTTGGTGCCGTTCCTCACGTCGTTGAACGCCGCCGGAACCTGCTTGGCAAGCGGATAAAGCACAAAATCAGCTTGCCCCTGCCGCCCATACTTCTGGTTCACCATCGCCATGATGCCCGCAAACGACGGAGCCGAAGCCGACGTGCCGCCCACGCCGCTGATCTGCATCATCCCGCTGCTCGATACTGGCTGGCAATCGCCGTCGTCGGCGCATATCGGATAGTAGCTGACATTGGAGCCGTTGGAGGCGAAGAGAGAAACGTCCGGAAGGTCGCGCGCCGTGTCGCCAAATCCGGTTTGCCAGGCAGGCTTGGTGGTATAAATCGAGCTGGACCCGCCGCCTCCCGCCGCAATGGATGTGTACGACAGAGGCGAGGCGCCCCCTTGCAGCGTAGAAATGGTATCCCCATACGGGCTGTCGTTCCACGGCTGCTCCGGAATGGGAGCTTTCGCGGCGATGATGGACACCGCCGGCGAGCTGTTGCTGGCCGTGGTGTTCCAGTAGGTCCCCATCTGCGCCTCCATGGCCGTCAGCCCCTGGCTGAAATCGCTGTAGTAGAAGTCCGTCCCGCCCACGGCCACGTTGTACGGCGTCGAGGCGTAGCCGTTCACCTGTTGTCCATAGATGGCATACTCCTCCGAATTATCGTTGTCGCAGCCAGCGGCGCCGTTGTCGCCGGTCGAAACCACCACCGTGATGCCCTGCGCCGCTGCCTGCTCCCAGAGCGCGCTCAAGAAGCTGTTTCCAGAGGGGGTTAGGAAATTTTCGCATAGGCCAAAACTCACGCTCATGATAGGCGCGACGTTGCTGTAGACCGCGTGCTCGGCAGCCAGGATCAGGCCGTTCTCCAGCGCCGTGTCCGCCGCGATCACCAGATCCACCGTGGCGTCGGGGGCTACGGCTCCCGCCCACTCCACGTCAAGATAAGCCTCGGTCGAGGCGCCGTTCGGCCCGTCCGGATTGTTGATCCCGTCCACGCCCGGATCGTTCCCGTCGATGATTACCTGCGGCGGGTTGGCGGGATAAGTGGGGAGAAAAAGACTGCGGAAACTGTTCACCTGTCCAATATTGACGTTGGATTCATTGATGATCGCAATCGTCTGCCCACTGCCGTTTGTTCCAGCCGTATACAACGGGTTCAGATCGTACTGAACGGCAAAATCTCCCGGCGCGAGGACAAAGTTGTCGGTGGACACGCTGCCGCCGCCAATGGTCCACTCCGGCGTCGCGTGGTCCGTCTTCGGATCGTATTGCGCCTTGCCCAGGTACTTGACATAGCTCCTGGCCCGGAAGTTGTTCAGCGACACAAAGCCGCCCACCACCGGCGCAACCGCCGCCGGAATCTGCGGATCGCCGGCATTGGCGTAATGGGTTTCGCCATTCACCTCATACTTATGGATCTGCGTGTGAAACGCCCCGCGCATCTGCGCCACGTTGCCGCTGAACTCGATGGTCTGCTTACCCGGATTCACCTTGGTCACGCTAAATCCGTGCCCCGTCAGCCAGGTTTGAATGGTCGCGATATCCTGGTCCGACGGCCCGAACTGCTTGCCAAACTGATCCGGCGTCAGCCATTTGTGATAGCTGGCCGTTCCCGGCGTGTGCAGATCGCCGATGAGCTGGTGCAGCGCCGATTCCTGGCTGTTGCTGCGCTTTAAAACCAGATGCATCCGCTCAAGTTGCATCTCGTCGGGCGCGGCTCCGCGGTCATTCCTGGCGTTGGCCAGTGGGTGCACCGTGCCCTTGAGGGTTACCAGTTGGCTTTCGTCAATGGGATTGACGATCCGTGCGGCGGGCGCGATTTCCTGGGATATCGCTGCGGTTCCACACAGCAATGTACCGGACAGAACACAGAGGGGAAACGAACGCAGGAGACGCATAGTGGTTTTCCTGAACCCTTTCTGGGGGGGAGAATCCCCGGGAACGCGAAACGTCGCAGTTTCAAATGGAAAAAACACGGTGGAGCAACCTACCCGTAGACTCTACACAGAATGCATCTTGGCTGACAATAGCAACGAAATCGGCAGCCCTCGTGCATCGCCGCATGGATCCGCAATCTCTTCCGCGCGCAAGATCGAAGCATGGCGGAGAAAATCTGCATTGTGGAATACCTAGGCCCGAGTTTCTGCCTCTGGACCTGGTAGCTGCTGGAAAACAAGAATGAAGCCGGATGGAAAGAAGTTATGGGAGAGTTGCCGCCCTCCCGTAGGTTACGCCAAGAGGAAACAATCTGGTTAGACGAGGCTCAGCGAAAAGAGTTGACCTGCGGATTATTACCTATTGCATAGGACGGCCCGTGACGCCCCATGGCCGCAATCCCTTCAGGAGCAGCATCCGCGGACCACGATAATCGGTTTCAATTCAACCGGCAAGCGGTCGCCGATCGAGATCCATCTCGGAAAGGGCGCCCTGGAAGCCGTGGTCGCACTCGGACTGTTGCGCGCTGATTCGGCGACTCTTCGCCATTTCGACGGCCCGCCGCGGCCGAAACCGATTTTGCAATAGACAATTCGTGTCTCTATCGGATATTATTCCCTTTTCCAATTTGCCGCATCGCGGAACGGGTCCCACTCATGCTCGTTAGGCTCTTTATCCGCTGCCGGAACGACGCCCTCTTCCCCGAGACGTGCCCCATCATTTCGCATCCACGCACCAGGCAAGCCACCTCGGCGAAGGACAACCCATCATGACGCACTCTGAATCCACAACCTTTGACTTGGCCGTTAAGGCTCTGGACTCGTTCCAGATCGAGATCCCCTCCTGGGGATTCGCCAACACCGGAACCCGCTTCGGCAAGTTTGTCCAGCCCGCTGCCGCCTCCACCATCGAGGAGAAGTTCTGCGACGCGGCTGAGGTCAACCGCCTCACCGGCGTCACCCCCACGCTCGCCCTCCACGTCCTTTGGGACCTGCCCAACGGAATCGACGACGTTCCCCAGGTCAAGGAACTCGAGCGGCGCTTCGGCATTCGCGCCGGCTCCATCAACCCCAACCTCTTTGAGGACCAGCAGTACAAGTTCGGTTCTCTCTGCAATCCCTCCCCCCGGATCCGCGAGCAGGCCCTCGCCCACGTCCTGGACTCCATCGAGATAGCCAAACAGTTCGGCTCCCGCGATCTCTCGCTTTGGCTGGCCGACGGTTCCAATTACCCCGGCTCCCAAAGCATCCGCAAGCGCATCGGCTGGCTGGAGCAAGCCCTCTGCGCCGCCCATGATCGCCTCGCCCCCTCGCAACGCCTCCTTATTGAGTACAAACCCTTTGAGCCTGCCTTCTATCACACCGATATTGCCGACTGGGGCATGTCCTCCCACCTCTGCCGCGTCGCCGGCTTGCAGGCCCGCGTCCTGGTCGACACCGGCCACCATTACTCTGCCCAGAACATCGAGCAGATCGTCGCCTGGCTGCTCCACACTGGCCTCCTCGGAGGATTCCACTTCAACGACCGCCGCTACGCCGACGACGATCTCACCCTCGGCTCAATCGATCCCTACCAGATCTTCCGCATCTTTCATGAGATCCACGCCGCCGCCGCCGACGGGCTCGCGCGCAGTATCGCCTTCATGATCGACCAGAGCCACAACCTCAAAGGCAAGATCGAGGCCACCGTCCAAACCGTCGTCACGGCCCAGGAACTCTGGCTCAAGGCCGCCCTCGTCGATCGCGAGCAGTTGGCCGTCCATCAGCAGTCTTGCGACCTGGTAGCCGCCGAAGAACTCTTCCGTGGCGCTTTTTGGACCGATGTTCGGCCCCTCGCCGCAGCCTGGCGACTGGCCCGTGGTCTGCCCGCTGACCCGCTCGCCGCCCTGCGCGAATGCGGATATGTCGAACGCATAGCCCGTGAGCGCGAAAATCGTCAGGCGGCCATAAGCAGCTACGCCTAAAAAGGTCTATCCTGATATGAAACCTGCTGCTGACTGAAAGATACCCACGGAGACAATCGGTTGCCCAAGGCTAAGATCAAGCGGCTGTACCTGATTCCCATCCTCTCCAAGGCCCTCGATGTACTCGAGCTCCTGGAGGAGAATCACGCCCCTGCCTCCCTCGAGGACGTCTACCGGAAAACCAGGATCTCCAAGACCAGCGTTTATCGCATCCTCAAGACCCTCGTCCACCGCGGCTACGTCGCCCAGGCCCAGAACGGCCAGTACCGGCTGGTTTCGCGCCCCCGCCGCCTGCGCTTCGGCTTGTCTGTCCAGAGCGCGGAGTTGCCCTTCTCCATCGCTGTGGCCCAGAGCGTCACTGCCGCGGCCGCCGCATCCGGCGTCGAGCTTCTCGTCCTCGACAACCGCTACGACCCCGATGTTGCCGTCCGGAACGCCGAGGAATTTGTCGCCAAACGCGTTGACCTCGTGCTCGAGTTCCAGGTCGAGGAGCACGTCGCCCCGCGCGTGTCCCACATCTTCAAGAAGGCTGACATTCCCCTCGTCGCCATCGATGTTCCCCACCCCAACGCCACTTACTTTGGCGTGGATAACTTCGAGTGCGGGCTCGAAGCCGGCTCCCTGCTCGCCCAGCATGCTCTCCGCAAGTGGAAGGGCAAAGTCGACTGGGTTCTCGGCGTGGGATTGGCTGAGGCCGGCAGTTTTGTCCAGAGCCGCATCACCGGCGCCTTCGACGGCATACGCGAACGCCTCGCCGATCTCCCCGCCGACCGTTTCGTCCAGATCGAAGGCCGCGGCATGAGGCAACCCAGTCAGCTCGCGGTCACCGAGTTTCTCCGCGGCCGTCGCAAGGGCGAACGCATCCTCGTCGCCACCGCCAACGACACCAGCGCCCTCGGCGTCCTCGCTGCCGCCCGCGACTCCGGCCGCGAGCAGGACTTCGCCATCGTCGGCCAGGACTGCATCCCCGAGGTCCTCGAAGAGATGCGCTCCGGAAAGAGCGCCATCATCGGCTCCGTCTCCCATGAAGTCGAAACCTACGGCCCGCGCCTCATCCAGCTCGGCATTGCCCTCCTCCGCGGTTACACCGTCCCCCCCTACAACTACGTCCGTCACCGCACCGTCACCGCTGAAACCCTCGGTGCCGAACAGCAAACCTAGCCCTACCTCGGCCTTGCAGGCTGCGAAAAAACTCGTTGCTTTGAAAGGACCCGGCTTTACAGTCTGCGAAAATACTCCTCCGGGCGGCAGGTCCGGCCTGGTAGGCCGGGGTTTTAACACCTACAGAATCCGCGCCCACCGCCATGCCAAAATTCACCGGGCTTTAGAGGCTGCGGAAAAAGCCTTGTCTTCGCACCAAAATCCCGAGAAGCGGCCCTCAGGGCTAAACAGACTGCGGAAAAACTTGATCCGGAGGGAGGCGGGGGGTTCAACCCCCGCATAAAGCCAACAGGATCAACGCGGGCTTTAGCCCCGGAGGGACGCCTTTCGCCGATTTCGCACGAAATCCCGAGTTTTTCCGCAGCCGCTAAAGCCCACGTTGATTCTGCGCCACTTATGGCACGATTCGCCGCGCCGAATCGTGCCCTGATACAAAACCCTCGCGAATCCACGCTGGAACGGGTTTTTCCGCAGCCTGTTTAGCTCCCGAGGGAATGCCTCAGGCCGCAAACCGTTTCTTCGTGCGGCCGGCTCGCGGATTCCCGGCAAAGAGATCCCGCCCTCCTCAGTCCGCGATTTGCACAGCCGCCCTGCCCCGCCGCCCCGCATTCGGGCGATACTGTCTGCATGGCTACCGTCACCTATCAGGGCCTTGAAGTTCTCTTTACTCGCCAACAGATCGCCGCGCGCGTCGCCGAGATGGGCGCCCAGATCACCCGTGACCTCAACGGTGAAAAGCTGGTCATGGTCGGCGTGCTCAAGGGCGCCGCGCCCTTCCTGTCTGACCTGGCGCGCTCCATCCAGGCTGACGCCACCTTCGACTTTGTCGCCGTCTCGAGCTACGGCAATGGCCAGCGTTCCTCCGGCGCCGTCAAGCTCATCAAGGACCTCGACGAGCCCATTGAAGGCAAGAACGTCCTGGTGGTCGAGGACATCCTCGACACCGGCCTCACCCTGGCCTACCTGCGCAAACTTTTCCTCCAGCAGCGTCCCAAAACCCTGCGTATCGCCACCTTGCTTGACAAGCCCTCCCGCCGCATCGAAAAAATCGACGCCGACTACGTGGGCTTTTCCATCCCCAACCTCTTCGTCATCGGCTACGGCATGGATTACGCCGAGCGCTATCGCAACCTGCCCGACATTTGCATCATGACCCCCGGCCAGCCCGAGTAGCCCCGCCAGTCCGAAGAGCGACTCTCTCCGCAACCATCCAGCCGCAATCCCCGCACGGCTGCCGCCCATTGGGCTGCTTGAACCAGCCAGTTGACGCTCTGTGCAACCCCAGCCCCTCAAACACCGTCAATTCATTTGGCCGGGCGTTCGGGAAGGCCTATACTCATCTCCCGTACACTGCCCGGCGAACCGGCATTTGAGAGTGGCTCACCTCCGGCAAGGAGCAAAACCCATGCCTTTCATCACCCCCATCAACGAAGCGGACCTCGAATTCGACAACGGCTATTTCGATTCAGCCGCTTTTGCCGGGCAAACGCTGTCCACCTGGCAGACGCTGGCCGCGGTCATTGACCACACCCTGCTCAAGGCTGAAGCCACCCGCGACCAGGTTGAGAACCTCTGCGACGAGGCCATCCGCTACCGCTTTGCCTGCGCCATGGTCAACCCCATCTGGGCGTCCACGGCCGTCAGCCTGCTCTCCGGGACCGGCCTTCCCGTTGGCGTCGTCATCGCCTTTCCTCTGGGCGCCTCGCTGGTCTCCACCCTGCGCCAGGAAGCCGCCGCCCTCACCCGCCTCGGCGCGCGCGAACTGGATATGGTCATCCCTATCGGCCAACTTAAGAGCGGCAACCACCAGGCCGTTCACCATGCCATCCACGCCGCCGCCACCGTCGCCCACCACCACGGCGCCCTGCTCAAGGTCATTCTTGAAACCGCCCTGCTCACCGTCGAAGAAAAGCTCCGCGCCGCCGAAATCGCCATCCAGGGCGGCGCCGACTTCCTCAAGACCTCCACGGGGTTTTCCACCGGCGGCGCAAACCCCGCCGACGTTGCCCTGCTCCGCGGCGTAGCCGGCGCCCGCTGCGGCGTCAAAGCCGCGGGTGGCATCCGCACTCTCGCCGACGTCCGCGCCCTGCTCGAAGCCGGCGCCAACCGCATCGGCGCCTCCGCCTCCGTCGCCATCGTCCGCGAACTGGGCGCCGAGTAAATCAGCTTCCAGCTTCCAGCTTGCGACCCAACCCGGCCAGAGCGTTTTCCGCAAAGAGATGAGCCCGGCCACAGTCGGCGCCGTCAGACGATGATGTAATTCCCGCGTAACAAACAGATTCCAACATGGCAGCCGGACGCCGAGCATCAGCTCAAGGCTGGAAGCTAGCAGCTAGAGGCTAACGGCCGCCCCCTCCATCCGCTATCATTCCTCTTAGACCCCCATGTCCACCATTCCCCCACCCCCGCCTCACCAACCCGAGTTCGAAGGCGACTACCGCCCCGTCGACCCTGCCAATCCCTCGGCCCATCTCGACCCCGTCAACGCCCGCGTGGAACCCGCCGACGTCGCCTACCTGGCGCAGTTGGCTGAAGCCCTCAACACCACCCTCGACCTCGAAACCCTCCTCAACCGCACCTCCGAGCTCGTCCGCGCCGTCATCCACTACCGCATCTTCGCCATTCTCCTCCTCAACGACCGCACCCACGAACTCCGCGTCCGCTTCCAGATCGGACACACCACCCAGGTCGAGCGCGCCCGCATTCCCCTCGGCATAGGCGTAGTCGGCCAGGTCGCCCTCACCCGCCAGCCCATCCTCCTCAACGACGTCTCCACAGCGAAGAACTACATTTGCGTCAACCCCGCCGTCCGCTCCGAGTTGGCCGTCCCTCTCATCGCCAAAAACCGCCTCATCGGCGTCATGGACATCGAAAGCGAGCAAGCCGGCTACTTCCGCCCCGAGCATCTCCATCTGCTCATCCTCACCGCCTCCCGCATCGCCCAGGCCATTGAGAATGCCCGCCTCTACGCCCGCGTCTTCCGCCAGGGCCAGACCCTCGCCATCCTCAACGAGATCGCCGTCGAACTCACCTCCATTCTCGAACTCGACCCCCTCCTCGAGCGTGTCGGCCAACTCCTCCGCCGCCTTATCGACTTCCAGATGTTCACCGTCATGCTCCTCGACGACAAAGGCGAAACCCTCATCACCCGTTACGCCTGGCGATTCGGTCACGCCCACTCCCCCCAGCGCCGCATCGCCATCACCAGCGGCCTGGTCGGCGCCGCCGTCCGCGAGTGGCGCCTCATCAACGTCCCCGACGTCCGCAAGGACCCGCGCTACGTGCCCATGAACGAAGAGACCCGCTCCGAGCTGGTCGTGCCCCTCTTTTACAAGGGCCGCATCATCGGCGTTCTCGACCTCGAACACACCCGCACCCACTTCTTCAATGAAGAACACGAGCGCATGTTGACCACCCTCGCCGCCCAGGTCGCCATCGCCATCGAAAACGCCCGCCTCTACCAGGCCGTCCGCCGTCAGGAGGCGCAACTTGAGCGCGACATCGCCATGGCCCGCGAAGTCCAACTCCGCCTCCTGCCGCCCAATCCGCCCGAATACCCCCACGCTGAAATGGCCGTCCACTTTCTCCCCGCCCGCACCATCGGCGGCGACCTCTACGACTTCCTGGACTACGGCCCCCACCGCACCGCCATCGTCCTCGGCGACGTCAGCGGCAAAGCCGCCCCAGCCGCTCTCTTCGCCGCCCTCGTCAGCGGCATCATGCGCTCCGCGGCTACCCAGCAGCCGGAACCAGCCCAGATGCTCGCCACCCTCAACGACGCCCTCCAGGAGCGCAAGCTCGAATCCCAGTACGTCTCCCTGCTCTTCGCCCTCTGGGACGACGAAAACCAGACCCTGCAGGTAGCCAACTCCGGCGCCATCCAGCCCATCCTCTGCCGCTCCGGCAAGTCGATCGCAGTCCCCGCCGAAGGCTTCCCTCTCGGCCTCTTCCCCAATGTTACCTACGAGGAGTTCAACGTCGCCGCCCAGCCCGGCGACGCCATCGTCTTCGTCTCCGACGGCATCCTCGACGCCGAAAACGCCCAGGGCGAAATGTACGGCGACGACCGCTTATCCAGCCTTCTCTGCGCCCAACGCGAGCACCCCGCCCAGCAAATCGCCGACGCCATCCTCGCCGACGTCTCCCGTTTCCAGGGCGCGCAGGACCGCTTCGACGACGAAACCATCATCGTCCTCCGCGTCCGCTAGGGAACCTCTGCGCAGGCTCG
>PLGM01000329.1:0-794 GCA_003139795.1 Acidobacteriaceae bacterium
CGGTTGTATTTTGCGATGCGCTCACCGCGGCTGGTCGATCCCGTCTTGATCTGGCCCATACCGGCAGCCACCGCGAGGTCGGCGATGCTCGTGTCGTCGGTTTCGCCCGAACGATGAGAGATGACCGCGCCGTATCCGTTTTCACGCGCAATCTGAATGCATTCGAGCGTTTCCGTCAGAGTCCCGATCTGGTTCAGCTTGATCAGAATGGCATTGGCGATCTTGTCTTTGATGCCCTGACGAAAGATCGTGGGATTGGTAACAAAGTTGTCGTCACCGATCAACTGAATCCGGCCGCCGAGCGTCTTTGTCATAAGCTGCCAGCCAGCGTGGTCGTCTTCGGCAACCCCGTCTTCGATGCCCCAGATCTCCGGATAACGATCGAGCACTCCCTTCCAGAATTCGACCATCTGGTCCGGCGACTTTCTGCTCTTGTCCGACTTTTCGAACGCATAGACGCCATCTTCAAACAGCTCGCTGGTGGCCGGGTCCAGGAAGATGACTACGTCTTTGCCCGGCTTGTAGCCAGCCTTCTGAATGGCTTCGAGAATCAGTTCAATGGGCTCTTCGTTCGACTTCAACTGCGGGGCAAATCCGCCTTCATCACCGACTCCGGTGTTGTAGCCCTTCTTGTGCAGAACAGACTTCAGCGCATGGAAGGTCTCAGCAGCCGCTCGCAAGCCTTCGCTATAGCTGGGCGCTCCTACGGGCGAAATCATGAACTCCTGAAAATCCACGTTGCTGTCCGCGTGACTCCCGCCATTAAGCACATTGAACCAGGGCGCCGGAATCAG
>PLGM01000329.1:828-2841 GCA_003139795.1 Acidobacteriaceae bacterium
TTCTTGTCCAATGCCTTCTGGTCGTTGGCATTGAATCCATGAACGGCCTTCTGAATCTCTCCGTTGACGTGGTTTCTGGCATTCAGTACGCCCTTGCCTCCGTACCGTGCCTTGTCGCCGTCGCGGAGTTCGACTGCCTCCCGCTTACCAGTCGAAGCGCCGGAAGGTACTTTCGCTGTCGCCTTAATCCCGTTTGAGAGAGTTACCGTAACTGCCAGAGTTGGATTCCCGCGTGAATCGAGAATTTCGAGCGCTTCAAGTTTTGCAATTTCAGACATAATTTTTGCCTTTTCCCGGCCACAAGGCCGTCAGTTGTGAGAACTTCGATGAAATTGTTACTGAGCGGCATCCGACACCAGTAAGACGACAATTAAAACCCTTTGGTTCACCGCTCACCTGTTTCGAGATGTTCATAGCGTGGTTATCCGATCAGTGGACGATCATTACTGGACAGTGCGCGTACCTCAGAACGCGCTCCGAGTTCGAGCCCAGCATCCAGCGATGAAGAATCGTGTGGCTGCGCTTGCCCATGACAATGAGACTGGCCTGGATTGTGTCCGCCGTGTGGATGATCTGCTCCGCCGGATGCCCTACGATAATCTCAGTCTCAAGCTCAATGTCCTTTTGCTTGGCTCGTTCGCGCAATGGAATGAAACATTTCTCGAAGCGCTCACGACCGTCTTCAAGCACAGCATTGAATTCCGCGCTCTCGGCAGGCTCAGGTGGCCGGATTATGGAGATAACGAAAAGCTTGGCCTTCATATCTCCCGCCATTGACAGGGCAACATCCAAGGCGTGCTCCGCATGAGGTGACGCGTCGAATGCAACCAATATCCTCTGAATTCCAACAAAAACCGGGCTTCCCATGCGCTACACCTACCCTTCTTCTGCGGGCACTGGCCGCATAACTTCCTTCTCTGCTTTCGTGGCTGCTTGATGGTGGGGAAGAAGATGCCGAGGAAGAAAGAACGAATTCGCAATCATGGTCGGAATTACGGCGCTGGCGATGACTGTCCCCACGATGTAGGAGTACTGCGCCTGCGTGATGATCTGATGATTGAGACCAAACAGTGCCGAGATGGTGCCGAAGGTCAGTCCGGTTGACATCATCAGCGTGTAGTAAGCTCCGGCCTTGCCGTCGTATTTGTGCATTCTGACTGCCGGATACACAGCAACCGCCTTGAACAGTGACTTCGCCCCAAACAGTACGAGTAGCGTGACGGGCGCAGCCATCAACGCGGGCACTGACACAAACGACCCGGCGCGGATGAAGTAGAACGGCGTGAGTAGTCCGAAGGTAAGTGTACGCAGACGGCGAATCAGTGAATGGTCTTTTCCGACCGTTCCCGCCAGCACCATGCCGATCATGTAGGCCGGCAGCACTGCTTCGCTTCCAGCCCAGACCGCCAGTCCTCCCATGGCAAAGAGAAAAAAGAGAATGTACTTGGCTTCGAGTTCGGAGACACGCCCGCCATATTTCTTGAAGAACCGCGGTGTAAGAAAGGGAAGCACCACGAAGACCACAATAGAGACCACCACAAAGATCACGGTCTTGATGGTGAACGGGGAGAAGATGAGTCCCAGCGCAATCACGGTCCCGAGATCATTGATGAAGCAGGCGGCCAGAATCGCCTTGCCGTACTCCGTGACGTTGAACCCGAGTTCCAGCAGCACGGCATACACGACGGCCACCGACGTCGTCGAAAGAGCGACGCCCACGAGCCAACTGGGCATGATGGCCCAATGCAGTACGTAGTGTGCAATTGCCGTGCAACCGAGAAACGGGCCAAAGAATCCCGCCAGACCAATGATCGATGCTTCACGCCACTTGGTCTTGAAAATCACGGGATCGAGTTCCGCACCGGCAAGGAACGTCAGGACGATTGCGCCAGTTCCCGCCAGGAAGGTGATCCACTGCGTATTGCCTGCAAGTCCGCCCTGCGCAAAGCCGAAGAACCCGGTAAGGAACACGCCAATGACCAATTGGGCGACGGTGCCGACCACAATCTCAGA
>PLGM01000110.1 GCA_003139795.1 Acidobacteriaceae bacterium
GATTCAGCGTCAGCACGCGCATGGTCACCACGATGAAGCTCGTGCGGATTTCGTGCGTGCCCCTGGCGGCGATCTGGCGGGCGGCAGCGATCACCAGGCGCTCGCTGGTGAAGCGGCAATGTGGTGCGGGCTGCCGGGCTTCATCTGGATGTGATCGTCTAGTTCCTCGACGGTAACCCACCCCCTCTAATCACGTCATCAGGTGACGGGGCACACTGACAAGATATGCCTGGGGAATCTCGCATTCCCTTCGAAACTGCTCCCGTGAAGACCGCATCCGGGACAGGCCATTCAAAAGGCGGAGGTGAGAAGCACGACTCTTGCTATCCCGCCCGAACTGGCGGGTGTATTTCGGTATGTGGCGCGGCAGCCCATCCTGGACCTGCACAGCAAGGTGCATGCCTACGAATTGCTCTTCCGGGCCGGTCCGGAGGCGACTTTCCGCGGAGATAGCAACTTCGCCACCCGAACCATGCTTGACAATTCCGTGATTCTCGGAATGGAAAAGCTGACGGCGGGGTTACCTGCCTTTGTAAACTGCACCCTGGAGTCGCTGACCGAGCGGTTGGTGGAGGTTCTGCCCCCCAGTACAACTGTGCTGGAGATACTGGAGACGCTGGAGCCCACGCCCGAGCTGATTGCCGCGTGCAGCAAGCTGAAGGCTGCAGGGTACCGGATCGCGCTGGACGATTTTATCTGGAAGCCGAAGATCGAGCCGCTGGTGGAACTGGCCGACTACATCAAGGTGGATTTTACCCAGACGGACGTGGCGGGGCGGCAGGAGTTGTTCAGGCGGCTAAGCGGCAGCACGGCTGCCCTGGTGGCGGAAAAGGTGGAGACGCAGGAGGAGTACAAGCAAGCCTGCGCGGAGGGCTTCACCCTGTTTCAGGGGTATTATTTCTGTCGTCCGCTGCTGCTGAAGTACCGGAAGATGCCGGCCAACCGGTCTTCTCATTTCCAGATTCTGGAGCTTCTGCAGCACGACCCCCTCGACCTGCGCCAGTTGAGCCAGCTTGTGAAGCGGGACAGCTCCCTCACTTTCCGGTTTCTGCGGCTTGTCAACTCGCCGTTAAGCGGCATGAGCCAGACGGTTCGCTCGATCCAGTCGGCGCTGCTGGTGCTGGGCGACGACACAGTCCGCCGCATTGCCACGCTGGCCATCACCAGCGAACTCAACGCCAAACAGCCGCCGGAGATTCTGCGGATGGCCTTTGTGCGAGGCCGATTCTGTGAATTGGCCGCCGGGCTTTGCGCGTTGGGGCAAGCCGAGCAGTACCTGCTGGGGATATTCAGCTTGCTGCCGGCGATGCTGCGCATCCCCATGGCAGATCTGGCCTCGGCGCTGCCCTTGCGGGAGAAGATTCGGGAGGCTTTGCTGGGATCGGTGAGTATTGAGAGCAGCCTTTTGCGTTGGGTGGAGGCTCACGAGCGCGGAGATTGGGTGAAGTGCGATGCGATCGTTCACTCCTATGGCTTGAACCTGGAAGCGATGATCAGGTGCTACGCAGAGGCGGTGATTTGGGCTGAGGCGGTGCTGAACTTCGCAAGGTGAGCAGTCTCCCAGAACTGCCTGCACAACCACATCGATGCCCCCGAGGAGCGCATGCAGGCGGCGATCGCCCACCTGGAGCATGGCCGCGACGAGGGCGCGATCGGCTCGGTTCTGGTTTCCATCTTCATTCAGGGAATCGAGGAGGCGAAAGCCCTATTGGGCACTACCTCCGACCCCACCCTGCGCCTGTTTTTCCTGACCACCGCCGGCTCGCTTCTCGAATGCCTCACCGAGGCCCAGCAGCGGGCGTGGGCGGCGAGCGCATGCGCGGCTACTCGTGCACCTCGGATTGCTATCAGAACGGGGGGCTGCATGCCTGAAACCGCCCCCAGACCGGTCCTCGATCGCTTGCTCCAGAGCTTCCCCTTCCCTACCCCGCGGCCCATGCAGATCAAGGCTGTGGGGGTGATGGCCGTGTCGCTCGAAAGCGGCGCCCGCTTCACCGTCGTCGAGGGGCCCACCGGCTCCGGCAAGAGCGCTCTGGCCATCGCTCTCGCCGAGACCGCCGCCGCCCGCGGCGCGGACTCGGAGTACAAGCCCGGAGCCTACATTCTCACCTCCCAGAAGAGCCTGGCCCTGCAACTTCTGGGGGACTTCAGCCCTCTCGGCCTGGTGGAGCTGAAAGGCCGCTCCAACTACCCCTGCACGGCCCACGAGACCACCTGCGACGAGGGCAGCATCCTCAATCGCCGGCAGGCAGCCGCGGCGGAACGGGACAAGGACCTGGAGGATGAGGGGGAGCCAGCCCAAAGGGCACCCCGTTGCCCGTCCTGCCCCTACGCGGCGGCCAAGAACGCCTTCATCCGCTCCCCGCTGGCGGTGACCAACTACGCCAACTTCATCACCGAGGCGGCGCTCGTCCGCCAGCTTGAGCCGCGCCAGGCGCTGATCCTCGATGAGGCCCACAACATCGAGCGCGAGGTCATCGCCATGGTGGACATCAAGGTGACGGAGGCCAGGTGTGAGGAGTTGTCGATCGCCCGGCCGCCGCGCTTCGAGCCCCGCCAGGAGTCGCAGACGCTGGATTGGCTGAACCGAACCCTGATGCCAGCCGTCGAGGTCCGCCTGGCCCGTTACGAGACAGAGGCGCGGCGGCTGAACATGAGCAAGGAGGAGGGGAACGGGAAGAAGGCCATGCGGGTGCTGAAGAAGGCCGAGGCGGCGGACTTGAACTCTACGATGATGCGGGCGGCTATGTGCAGACGAACCTTGAAGAGCGCCGCGCTGATAAGGCGACCCTGCCACGCTGACGGGATAACCAAACAGCAACTGACGGAGTAGGTGATGATCCAGGAACTACCCCGTTCCCGGACCCTGGGGCGTTTTTCAGTACGAATCCGCGGTCCTCGCGGTCACTCTCCAGATTGCTTAGACCTGGGAGTGCCGAGATCACTTATCAGAGGCCGACTGTTAAGAAAGGATCGAGTCTGCCACTCTCTACCACTGCCAGGATCCAAAATCGCTACGCCGGAATGGGGCACATCTCACACGGGATCGCCCTCCATTTCCAATAGATTGAACGATCTGTTATGAGTCGAAAGGCTTTGTGCCCTGTTGGCTTCCAATTCAGACGGCGAAATGGGATGCGTGCGCATTCAGCAAAGGACAAAGATGCATGTGCTACCTTTTACGGTGTCGATGCAATGCTTCCAGATAGCTCCCCGGAATCTTGAATCCCCTAACAGCCTGTGGTGAAAGTCCCGATACCTGCACGAAAGAATTGAGAGGTTTCCACAGGCGTTATTTGTAGAATCAAGTCATGGC
>PLGM01000085.1 GCA_003139795.1 Acidobacteriaceae bacterium
CCGTGCACATGGAAGCGGCCTTCATTGGAGCGCCCATGAACCAGGGTGTGAATGAGCCAACGATTGTTGTGGAAGGCGAAGATCACGGGCGCACCTTCGGTGAAGAGCGCGTTGAAGGACATATCGTCCATCCCGTGCGGATGTTTGTCTGGATACATCAGAGTCATCAAGTCCACAACATTCACGACGCGCACCTTGATGCCGGGCACATGCTTCTGCAGAAGCCATGATGTGGCGCAGATCTCAATGGTAGGCACGTCGCCGGCGCAGGCCAGCACCACGTCCGGCTCTCCCCCGCCGTCGTTGGTCGCAAACCTCCACGTTGAAGCTCCGCGCGAACAATGCTCCAGAGCCTCATCCATGTTCAACCACTGGAGCTGCGGCTGCTTTCCGCAAGTAACAATATTGACGTAATTACGGCTTCGCAGGCAATGGTCGAAGACACTCAGCAGGCAGTTGCTGTCTGGTGGATAGTACACGCGGATCGTCTCACTCCTGCGCGCCAATGCATTGTCTACATATCCGGTCGCCTGATGGCTGAAGCCGTTGTGATCGTTTCGCCAAGCATGACTCGTGAGCAGAACATTCAGGGACGCAAGCGGCCTGCGCCAAGGAAACGCGCGGCATTGCTCCAGCCATTTGGCATGTTGCGTCGTCATGGAATCGACAACCTGCGCGAACGCCTCGTAGGAGGACCACATGCCATGGCGGCCCGTAAGCAGGTACCCTTCGAGCCATCCCTGGCAGAGATGTTCGCTCAATACCTCCATCACGCGGCCATCCGGGCCGAGTTCGTCATCGATCGAGACAATCTCAGCCATCGAGCAACGTTTGGTGGCCTCGAAGATGGAGTTAAGACGATTGGAATTCGATTCATCGGGACAGAACATGCGAAAGTTCTTCGGATTCATTTTGAAAATGTCCCGGAAGAAATCTCCCAGTTTACGCGGTGCCTCGGCAAGAACTTGACCGGGCCCCGGGATTTCGAGTGCATAATCCGTGAAATCGGGCAGAGCGAGTGTGATCAGCTCCCGTCCGCCGTTTACATGGGGATTGCCTCCCATGCGCCGATTCCCCACAGGCGCGAGGGCCGCCAATTCATCTATGAACTTGCCGTTCTCGTCGAAGAGTTCCTGTGGCTTGTAGCTCTTCATCCAGGCTTCAAGGATCTTGAGATGCTCGGGGTTTTCACGGACTGTCGCAAGCGGAACCTGGTGCGCGCGGAAGGTGCCTTCGACCGGAATTCCATCCACTTCCTTGGGACAGGTCCATCCCTTGGGCGTGCGCAGGATGATCATGGGCCAGATAGGCTGCTTCTTGAATCCGTTCTTGCGGGCCTCCTTTTGAATTGACCGAATCTCGGCATAGCAATCGTCCAGCGTCCCAGCTAGAAGCTGATGCACGACTTGAGGATCGTCTCCCTCGACAAAGTAGGGCTTGTAGCCGCGTCCTACATAAAGAGCCCTCAGGTCTGCGTCGCTGGTACGTCCCTGAGCTGTGGGCGCGGAGATCTTGTAGCCGTTGAGGTGCAGAATCGGGAGGACGGCACCGTCACGTACGGGGTTGAGGAAGTTGACAGACTTCCAACTGCCTTCCAGCGGGCAGGTCTCGGATTCGCCGTCGCCGATTACGCAGGCAACGATCAGGTCCGGATTGTCGAAAGCCGCACCAAAGGCATGCACAAGCGAATAGCCGAGTTCTCCACCCTCATGCATGGAGTTGGGGACATGCGGTCCGCAGTGACTCGGCACCCCGCCCGGCGTCGAGAACTTTCGGAACATCAGCCTCATGCCGTTCTCGTCCAGTGTGATCTCAGGGTGGACTTCGGTGTACGAGCCTTCCAGATAAGAGCACGCATTCAGGGAGGGGCCACCGTGCCCAGGGCCAGAGATATAGATGATGTCCGCATCGTGCTCTTTGATGAGGCGGTTCAGATGAATGTAAATCAGGTTTTGTCCTGGCGAAGTTCCCCAATGACCGAGCAAGCGCGGCTTAATCTGTTCTGCCTTGAGCGGCTCGCGCAGCAGAGGATTCTCAAACAGATAGATTTGTCCGATGCATAGGTAGTTCGCAGCGCGCCAGTAGCGATTCATCTTGTCGAGCATCTCCGGAGAAAGCGGCCCTTTGGGTACCGGAGCTTGTGCTTCAACATTGCCGTTTGCCGCAATTGCGGTTGATAGAGACACATCGAAGATGAACCCGGAGGAGTTGCCAGTCTGATCGAAGTTCTTGCTGAGTGATTGCGGGATGCCATCCTGATCGGCGTTGACGGGGAGTTCCTTGGTAGCCATTTTGAAGGTTCCTCTCTATTCTTCCGCAGCTGGTAACAGCGCGGCGTGAGCTTTGAGACATTGGTTGGTTCGGATCTGCCGGCAATGGGTTCCTGAGATCATTTCGCCAACAGCTTCTTGATCGCGCGCAGTTCGAGACGGCGCTTTGCGGTCGTTTTGGGATACGTTATCTTGAGTTCCCCCAGAGCATCAAGGACGATTTGGGAAACGATGAGCCGTGCGTTCTCTTTGTCGTCGGCGGGGACGGTGCAGAAGCTCCTCATACTGCTTCTTCGACTTTGAATAGGGGGCGACGATTGTCGGCCACTTGCTGAGATCGACCTTTTTGTCTGGCGGCACGCGGTAGCTTTTCGAATCGATAGTCATTTTGTCCCTCCAGTCATAAGTCGGTTTCTACGCGATCTTCTTCTCGACCGCATGATCGCCCCGTGTCTCTCGCTCCGCTTCGAGCCAGTCCTGATCCGTCCGGCCGTCTCCTCTGGCCCGCTGCTGGTAAAGTTCATAGGCGCTTGCGGCAATCTTTGGTGAAAGCCGCAAACTAAACGCTTGATCGGATAAAGTTGGTGTTTGACCTATGTTCCTGCCTTCGTGTGATGCAAATGGATACGGAATTCGGCCCAGGAAACGGACCGTACCCAGCGAGTGGGGACCAGCACCGATCGATTCTGAAGCCAGCCTCCACTTTTCACATCGAGGTAACCGAGGTGCCAGCTAGCCTCATCCATGACAAAGCCCTCAAGGATTCCAAAGTCGCCATCCGTGGCCCACACATGATAACCCAGCATATGTGAGGTGCTGCGCAGATGGTTGACCTCGGCGGTATGTACCGGGTATTTCATTCCAGTCGGCATGGACGAAATGCCGGACTCGCTGTCTACCCAGCATGCCAGCGAGCCAAAGTAATCACGCATGGCAATTTCCTGTTGACGCGAAACCGGCATTTCCGTATCAACTTCAGGGCTGTCGCGGACCTGCTCCTTGTTCAGATGAGCGTGACAGGTTCTGTTCGCCCAGTCGGGCCGTTCGAGCGCCGTAATCGGAAGGACCACATCGCGCCGTTTCAGCCAGTTCCCTACGTCGACCACCAGGTAGCGAACCTTCCAGGACTGGTCATCGAAGAGAAAAGTGCGGACACTTCCCATTTCGCCATCGGTCGCTACAACGGGACAGCCGATTAAGGCTTTCAGATCGCACAGCATATTCCTTCCTCTCAGGTCGCCTGGATGACTCGGTCTCAGCCCCATGGTTTTCTTGCTCGCCAAGGCCTTGATCTTTCAACCGGGAACCGTAGCCGGTCACTTTGGACGTTCACGAGGACGTTCACACAGCCTTCGAATGTCCCGCCGGCTCCTTTTTGTCTGGCGGCACGCGGAAATCCTTTGAGTTGATTCTTGAGTTCGGTTTTTCGGTCATGCCAGCCTCGTTCTTCGTGTCTGTTTATTTGTGGGATTCGGTTTTCTGAAGCTCCGGCGCCGCGTTCTCCCAGTCATGAACGGCTGGAACGTCCTCGCGCCCTAGCTGCTCGTAGAGATCATGGACCCGCTTGACGAGCTGTGGCGTCACATCAGGCTGTGTCTTGTCTTTGGCTTCAGGCTTCGGCTCATCAGTTTTGATCTCAGGCTTCGGCTCGTCAGTCTTGGCCTCGGGCTTCGGCTCGTCAGCCTTGGCCTTGGGCTCTGGCTCGGCCTTGGCTTCAGGCTTCGGCTGGTCAGCTTTGGCCTCAGGTTTCGGCTCGGCTTTGGCCTCAGGCTCAGCCTT
>PLGM01000023.1:0-4955 GCA_003139795.1 Acidobacteriaceae bacterium
ACGAGGCTGCGCCGCGGACGCAGTATGCTGATCTCTCCCATAATTTCCTCCCGGCGCTGAAGCGCCCGCTAGGCGACCTGCTGGTTGGCCAGGGATTCGAGATCCTCGACCAGTTGCTTCAACGCCGCCAAGCTCGGCAGTTCGGTGACCGACGCGATCTTGAAGCGCTCCGTCACGGCGAAGAACTGNNCTGTGCCCGGCCCGGCGCAGAATTTCCGAGTAGATCGGGTCGCCCAGAGTCGTGCGAAAACCCTCGATCTCGGCCGTCAGCCGCTGATCGACCGGGCCGTGCGTGTCGCCGACTAGACCGTTCACCTGAGCCATGGTCATGCCCGGCGGCAGCGCCCACTCGGGCAGGGTGGGGATTGCCATCGGCTCACCACGGGAATTCAGCCGCACTCGGGTCTCTCCGAAGCGGTAGAGGTAGCGGCCCAGCCCAAAACAGCTACAGGCCCGTTTGAATGCCTGGGCGTCCGCCGCCGTGACAGCGTTTTCGCGGTCAGCCCACTCCTCGCCGGTGCCGGTGTGGCTGCCCAGCCGTGTGATTGTAACGGCGGTGGCGATCAGCACCTTGCTGGTGACGATCGCCTTGCCCCGCTCCATGCGGCACAGCGACGGCACGGTCGAGATTGTGTACTCGCGCGTCCAGCCCGACGGCGTGAAGAGTTCGTTGAGCCGGTCCGTATAGGCGCGCGGATCGGCGAAGGGCAGGATGACGCCGCTTCGGCCATAGTCGAAGGGGCGCATCACGCGCCACTTGACGAGCGCCGGATCGAACGGCGCTTCGAGCTGTGCGAAGAGCTTCTCGCGCTCGGCTTCTGAGAATTTTGTTGCGGCCATACTTCACCTCCTCTGGCTGGGGGCCTGCATTTCCAGCCGCAGAAAAACTGAAAGCGCCCCAAAGAGCGCTCTCGACACCGGCAAATTGAATTGGGCCTGAAGAGCTTGCCTACACTTGGCAACGCTTAACCATCTAACCTGCTGATATACTTATGTTTATGTTGGCTCGGGGAATTAGCCTATGATTCCTGGGTGCTCAGCGACTTTTCATTTCGTTTTTTGGCACCGGGATGAGAAATCCAGACGATAGCTCTGCGATATCGTTGCAATGCGATCAGGATAGCGGCAGGACCATGTCAGATCTGGCTGTGCCAGACGGGATGAAGCCAACGGAAGTTTGGGGGCGGTGCTGGCATGGGAAAAAGTGCATCGCCCTAGCTGGGGCTGGCGCCACAAAACTGAAGCGTAAGCTCGTGGCAAGGCTCAACGGTTCAGAATTATCATTCGTATCAGTTTTCAGATCTACCGGATTTCGGCTCCCGAAGGGGTTCACTATGCATTGCCGAGAGGATTGAGGCTGTTTCAATGTTTGAAAATCCCTATTTGACCGTCCCGATCTTGGGATTGATTGGGGGCCTTGGCAACAGCTTGCTGATGCAAGGCAACTTTGCGGTACCGCGTGTGATCAAAACGGACGGACGAACGTCATGGGATCCGGGTTTTCTCGGAAATATGTTTCTAGGCGCATTAGCGGCTCTCGTAACGTATGCGCTCGATCCTGGTGATAAGTTCAGTGTGCGCCAGGTCGGAATCGCAGTATTAAGCGGTATCGGAGGCGCGAGCATCCTCACTGAGTGGATGCAGCGGAAGGACATCCGGATTCTAGAGATCAAGAACGAAGCTCTTTCGAACACTATCGCGAAAAGATCCAACGCGAAAAGGAAGAATCCATAATGGCTACCAGCATCACTTGGGCACGAGACACAGCTTTTTTCAAGGTGATTATCATTGATGGTTCAGGAGCGATCATTGATGCTCCACGTCAGGTTGCGCTAAAGGTCGGTGGGGCGTTCGACACTGCCCGACAAGTTCTGACGCTGATTGAGGAGAACGGGGGAAGCCAAAGCTCGACAGTTGCTTCGGAGCTGAGAAGGAACGAACAGCGTGTTGCTGAAGTGCTGAACCTCTTGAAACAGACCTCGTCAGAAGGACAGGTTGAATCGCTCAATCTATGGCTGAACGAGTTTCTGAATTATGCTGACGCACTGAAGAACGAGATTCAGGAGGGCACCATCCATATTGTCCGTAGCCTCGATCCTCCGCGGCCTGCTTCTTACATAGCGATGTTCGCGCCGTACTGCACGCCGGGCGGGGCAATGAAGCCGCGAGTGATATCGGATCAAGAGGAATTGCGCGATTTTTTAGCGCGTGAATTGGGTGTAGACGTCACTTCCATTGACGAAATCCTGACCAAACTCCAGAATCAGCCGACAGCGTCATTACCCAACGTAGTTTTGTCAGTTGCGCGACAGAGGGCTCTCGGGTTGTTGTAACCAGTGTTACTTCTTTCGAAGGCCCCGTGGGGGCGGCTTAGTTCTCAAGAGCACTAATTTATCAGCGACTCTGGGTGCTCCAGGACTCGCCTTTGGGACCTGGGAAGCCACCACTAAACCGGTTTGCACTGGCGCACTCCGTGAGAAACGTCCTGAGAAACGCCCCCAGGGTCCAGTATTCTCAAATTTGGAGCGCTTCACCGCTATCAGGGGTCAGTACGGCACCTCCGCTTGACTGATTTCCGGTTCCTCGATGAACTCGGGCGGCGCGAAGCCCTGCCCGCTGACGTAGTGCTCCACGTCGTCGCTGCCGCCATCGGGAGGGGGCGACAGGAGGCTGATCTCGGTGACGACGATCTCTGAGCGGTACCGGCGCAGACCGGTCTGCCGGTCATCCCAGGAGCGCGTCCGCAGCGCGCCCTCGATATACAGACGCGATCCCTTGCGAACGTAATCGCGCAGGATCTCGGCCGTTCGCTGGAAGCCGACCAGGTTGTGCCACTCGGTGTGCTCCTGCCAGTCGCCGTGGATGTCCCGGTAACGCTCGCTGGTGGCGAGCGACAGGTTGACGATTGTGCCTGTTCGTAGGATGTGGACCGATGGGTCCTTGCCGGCGCGGCCCAAAAGAATGACCTTGTTTACACTCCGTCCCATGCTTCTCTCCTTTATTGGTCTTGGCCGTAGACAGAATCGAACGCCTGCCGCCGGTCGATCTCGACATATTCGCCATTGTTGTAGCGGTAGAACTTCCCGGTTACCGAGTCGATGTTCAGATAGCGCCGCGTGATTCGGTGCTTGTAAAGCACGATGTCGCCGGCCTTGCCCATGAACATGAAGTCCTCTGCATAATCCGATGGAATCGCGTTCTCAAGAGCCCGCCAGTCTGGCTTGCCCACTTCGATGGCGCACTTCATAGCTCACCGCCTTTGTTCGTGGCCGGAGCCACGGCGACATGCGTGTGCTTGCATCCCGGACATGCGACCGCGCCGGAGATTTTGCGAATCGCCTCGTCGAAGCGCTCCGGCAGATCGAGCACTTCGCCGGCCGCAGTGTAGAAGTCCGGCGCAACCGTCCCGCGCAGGCATTTNNATTGCTGGGCGCGTATGGCCTTCTTCGGACTTCAGCCAAAGCCGTGTGATGGCCAGTTCATAGGTATGGCCTATGCGCAGCATCTCGATCCGCACCAGTTCTGGCGCGATCACGATGGCGTGGCGGCCGTTGCCGTAGATCGAATCGATCAATTGCAGCCACGGCGCCGGGTTCCCATCAGCATTGAGGAAGGCGCAGTAGCGGCCCATGTCGGCAACGGCGCCGCCGGACTCGACGCCGCGTAGTACATACCGCCGCGCCAGATGCTGGTGCTCGATTGAGACGCTCGGCTGGCAGTAGATGCCGCGCTTTTCCAAGGCGCGAAGTGTCTGCGACGGAAGCGACAGACCATATCGCGCATATCGGTTGGCATTGTTTGCGACTGGCTTTGCTGGGTGCGTCATCGGCATCACCTCCTCAGACCGCGACCTTGCGGCGGATCGGCTGGCCCAGCGCCGCACGAATCTCTTCTTTCGTGCATCCGGCCCAGCACTTGTAGAGGCGGGGATTTCTTATCTGAATGGCGAGGTTGTCGCCGGAGCGGTCGTGCCCGGCATGGGCACACGATGGGCAACGCGCCCACCAGTTGCGGCTGTCCTTTCGTGTCGTGCGCACATAGTCGAGAATTCGGAACTCAGTGCTCAACGTTGCCGTGGCAGGCGGTATATATGGAGGAGAAACTGCAGGTCGATAGGCTTCGGGCAGCGTCATACCACCGATGTTGGTTCTCAGTTCCGCCTCGGTGAGCTTCTTCAGCCCGTCCAGGTAATAGAGTTGCGCCTCCGGCGTGAGGGCGGCCTCGTAGAACCAGTACCTCTGGTTCGTCTTTCGGTGCACGCCGAGCGGGGCCCGGATGGCGTTGCCGTATTCGCTGTCCTCAATCCGGTCCTGACGCGGGAAAACCTCAATGCCGTCTTTGAGGCCGCCGCCTTTTACCGGCACGCCGAGCCGNNCGCCAAGAGTGGCGTCTCCGCGAAGATCCACAGATGGCCGCCGCGGCGAGATTGTTCGAGCGCGGCCTCGACTCCATCCTGCTTCAGTTCCCAATGCAATTGGAAGAGGGCCTCGATAGCGCCGTCAAAGTCGGCGTCGATGGCGACCCACTTCGAGCGCTGCGTCTCCGGATTGATCGCGTAGAGATTGATGGTGATGTCGCCGTTCAGGTGCATGCGCACCACGTCGGCGTCGAGAGGTTTTGGCTTCTTGGTCTGCCAGTCCCGCGCCAGGTAGTACGGAACCGAACCATTGGGCAAGGGATGGGCAGCCTGCATCCCGTAGGCGCGCCGGTTGACGAAGAGCTTGATGAACCGGTCGGCCGTCTCGCGGCTTACACAGAAGGTCGTATACATGGATCTCGCTCCTTCCTGAAGTTCTGTGTTTGTACCCCGGTTCCAGAACTCGGTCAAATCTGTGGCGTGTCGGCTGGATGGCTGTTTGCGGGTGAGAAAAAATGACGGCCCGGAGCGTTCACCGGGCCGTCAAAGCAGCGACGAGGTTGGGGTTCTTCAGGACTGGTGGGCGAAGCGCAGCCGG
>PLGM01000023.1:4988-5174 GCA_003139795.1 Acidobacteriaceae bacterium
CATGGGATTCCTCCTGATTGTGAATGGGATTTGGTGTGGTGGGTGGTATACAGCAGGGTGAAACGGTCAGGCGGCTGCCAGTTGCAATTGGGAGAGCAGCAGGCCGGGTTGCTCAACGTAGCTGAACAACTTGTACTCGGAGAAAACCCGGTCGAACAGATCGGAGGTGAACCGGTCCTCGCAACC